>JAUXCJ010000212.1 GCA_030618965.1 Thiomargarita sp. | reverse complement strand
TCAGCAAAAAAATCAGCTGAAGGCGTAACCAACAAGACTTCCGCACCTTCTACATCCAAAGGCAAAAGTACATCTATATCAGTCTCATCCTTAATATCTTCCTCTAAACCTTCCAAAGTATTTTTTAAGGCAGGTTCTGGTAAACCTAAATTATTACCAATTTTATAGACTTTCTCAATAATTTCATTACAATATTTCTGGCCTTTACCTACTGTAGCCAAAATTTCGCGAGCAGCCATTGAAATCTCAGCGGTATCTATCCCATAAGGACAAAACACTGAGCAACGACGACATTGTGAACACTGATGATAGTAGTTATACCAATCATCAAGTATCTCTTTAGTTAAGTCTTTCGCGCCCACCAATTTAGGAAACCATTTACCCGCCAAGGTAAAATAACGGCGATAAACTTGCCGTAATAAATCTTGTCGAGCAACTGGCATATTTTTTGGATCTTCAGTGCCAATCACATAGTGACACTTATCAGTACAAGCCCCACATTTGACACAACTATCCAAATAAACCCGTAAAGAGCGATATTTTTTCAGCAAATCACCCATTTTTTCAATGGCGACTTCCTTCCAATTATCTACCAGTTCTTCCGGATAACCCAAAGACTTTTGCATCGCAGGTTTGGCAACATAAGGCCCATCACCCTTCATTGCACCAGGCTTCAGAATCGGTATGACCGGATAGGGTCTGAATGCGGGTGTTTCAAATTTCGCTTTAGCCATAGCCCCTCCTCAATTCCGTGTTTTTTCTAGTTCAAGTGCCCATGCTGCAACGTGGCGTTTTTCGCGTGAATTATCCGCTTGATTACGAGTGGGGCTAAAAAACACGCCTGGAGCATGCAATAATTTGCTAAACGGGAAAATAATCATTAACAAGATAACCGCAGTGAAATGCACTAATAACATTTTATCACCTGGGATAGATTGCCAGTTGAAAAAGTCAAAATAGATCACACTTAACATGAAAGCTTTAAATTGAACAATATCAGTGTGTGTCACAAAAGTCATTAAAGCACCACTAACACCGATTACTAGTAGTAAAACTAGCATGAGATAATCAGATGGATTGCTGATGTAGCGTATCCGTTCAACAAACATACGTCGTGCTAGTAAACCAAGCAAACCCAGAATCATGATAAAACCGCCATATTTACCAAATGGTTGCACCAAAACAATCAAACCCCAAACAGGTTCAGTGAAATAGCGCAAATGGCGTAATAAAACAATCAATAACGCCGCATGAAACATCATACCAAACAGCCAAATCCATATATTCGCGCGAAATAAGCTACGAAATAGAATGACCTCACTCAACATACGTATTACTACACCAGAATTGGTTCTAGGAGCTGGCATAGTCGGTATTACCAAAGGTGCTGGGGTGCTGGCGTATTGATATATTTTATAAGCTAAACCACTGATTAAAATCAGGATAGCTACATAAAACGAGATTGCGTAAAACGCAGTCCAGAATTCCATAAAAGCATCCTCTTACTTATATCCAATAAACCAACAACCCTCAAACCAAAAAATCTCCACTATACGGTAGAGATGGATGAGGGCAGTAAAAATGTTGTTTATGTATTAAACACAACCTGTTGGTTTAGGTAAACCAGCAAAACGGCAAGCTTGTTTAGCTGGACCATAAGGGAACAACTCATACAAGTACTTACTATTACCTTTTTCTTTCCCTAATTTTTTCCCAATAGCCTTAGTCAGAACTCGAACAGCTGGGGCAATTTGATATTCTTCATAGTAATCACGCAAGAAGTGCATGACTTCCCAATGATTATCAGTGAGTTCCAACTCATCTTGATCTGCCAAGATTTGAGCTGCCTCTTCAGTCCACTCGGTGCGATCAACTAAATAACCTTCTTCATCAGTTTCAATACTTTTACCATTTACTTCAATACTTGACATAGGATATTATCCCCTTAAAATTATTGTGGATAGTAACAAATAAAAACAAACGATAATGTTCGAGGATAAAGTTTTTTTTGCAAAAAAAACTTTATCCTCGAACAGATAAACCGAGTTTACAACTTTATAACCAAGCTTGTACTCTAGTATTTTCAGCAGCCAAATTAACAAAACCAGCATAATCGACAGTTTTTATACCATCAATCACTTTGTCTGCTCTCATTCCTCTAGCTTCAAGATCAGGCAATAAAACATAAATACTATTGCTTTTCACAGCTTCTGTAACAAGTTGTTCAAAACGTGTCCCTTTTAATGCTCCATAAATGCCATCTTCAAACAACAAAACGCTATGACCTGGACGGGCTAAACGCAGACAACTTTCTAACGAATTTCTATCAAACGGTGATTTATTCACTGTATGTAATGTCATGGCTTCTCCCCGTCTAAAAACTTAATACAACATCTTGTTGTTCCATTAACTTGGCTAATTCATCTCGATTTACTATTGAGATAGAAGATTTTTCAGCATAATCATCATCTTCATCTTCATACACAAGATTCATTAAGTCATCAGCCGTCAAACCCCGTTCATCCAGGGACTCTTTATCCACATAGATTTGAGTGACTTCATAATCACCCAAAGCATTATAAGTAGGAGAAAAGTTTTTCATCCCAATGCCATCTGTGGATTGGTCCTTTTTCAATTGATAGACACCATCATCAATGAAGGCCACACTAACATCTTGTTCAAAAGCTGCACCAATCAAAACAACTTCTAATGATTCCAAGGCATAAATAGTACCATAAGGTGCTTTGCGATTGACATATAAAAACTTCTTAGTTACATTTTCGGTCATTACCTTAATCTCCAAATACAACTAAGCGGTCTGATTGAATACCAGCTTCAATGAGTTGCCCTAAACCAGAAATGCGAAATCCTTCTGCAATATTATTGGCATCTTTGCCTTGGCGTTTAGCCTCATTCTCATCTAACAAACCACGACGTTGCGCTGCTGCGATACACACAACTAAATCAAGATTATGTTCTTTACCCAATTCAGTCCAACGATTGACAATATGACGATCATCTTGCGGTGGCACTGTTAGGCGAGTACCATTATTTACCCCATCATGGTAAAAAAAGACACGATAAATTTCATGTCCATTTTCTAAAGCTGCTTTCGTAAACATATAAGCAGAATCAGATGATTGATGCTGATAGGGGCCTTCATTAACCAAAATACCAAACTTCATTGCGTAAAAGTCTCCCAAGTGAACGTCCAAACTGATAAACCTGATTTAGGCTTGGAACATTCACTTTTTCTGTTAAAAACGGATATGCGTTGAAGAGTTCAAGCTACGACGTGAGCCGCGCCAATTATCAATATGGAACTTAGTAAATGGCAACTCTGTTAATTCAAAGAAACGAGGCCAACCGATTCTATCGATCCAATCAGACATACGTTCCCAATCTCTGGCATCGCTTTTGTAAACGTGTAGGATTTTTTTGACAACAGCCGCAGCTTCTGTCCAACGAGGTGGATTATTGGGAATACCAGCAGCTACAAGTTTTTGGAAACTAGGTTTACTACGAGCATTGGAGTGATTACCACCCACCCAAATCGCCAATTTGGAATGTTCAGGATCATTAATTTGCATAGGTGGACATGGTGGATAACAAGCACCACAACAAATACATTTTTTCTCATCCACTTCCAAGGATGGTTTACCATTAACTAATGCTGGACGAATAGCAGCGACAGGACAGCGTGCGACAACGCTGGGACGTTCACAAACATTAGCGACTAAATCATGATTAATCTTAGGTGGTTTAGTATGTTGAATATTAATAGCAATATCAGCTTGCCCGCCACAATTTATTTGACAACAAGAAGTAGCGATATGTACGCGGTTTGGCATATCTTCTTTGATGAATTCTTCATGCAATTCATCCATCAATGCTTTCACCACACCAGAAGCATCAGTGCCAGGAATGTCACAATGTAACCAGCCTTGCGTGTGAGAAATCATACTAACAGAAGGACCAGTTCCACCAACTGGGAAACCTTCAGCTAACAACTTTTCAATCAAAGGATTTACTTTGCTCTCATCAGAGAGTAAATATTCAATATTACTACGAATGGTAAAGCGAAAGTGTCCCTCAGCATATTCATCCGCAATATCACAAAGTTTTCTAATTGTGTACAAATCCATTTGTCGCTGTGTGCCAGCACGCACAGTCCAAATTTTATCACCGCTTTTGGCTGTATGACACAATACACCTGGACGAGGACGTTCATGGGATTTCCATGCGCCATAATTC
>JAUXCJ010000373.1 GCA_030618965.1 Thiomargarita sp. | reverse complement strand
GGCATAATTCCGCCACTGAGTTCAACTTTCCGCGACATAAGCGAAGCGCGGGAGATGTTACCAATTTTCGATCCGAATGCTTGTACAGGCTGTGGACAATGTTGGATACGTTGCCCTGAAAGTGCTATGGCTAGTTTAGTTATAAGTCCAAAAGCTTTAATTGATGCTGGTATTAAATTAGCAAAGGCAGATTCATTGCGAATGGCAGCGAGTAAACTTACAAAGCGTCTACATAGTTTAGCTAGAGAACCAGAAAAGCCTTTTAATACTGCTGGCGAACTCATTCAAGCTGCATTTTCTGAACTCAAGGATAAATTACCAGAACAAGTTCCTGCTGCAATAGAAGCGGTGATTCAGAAAATAGGAGAACTACCTATTGCTAGAACTCAGCCATTTTTTTATGATTCTGAACATTATCAATATGATACTGGCGAATTATTTTCATTGGTTATTAATCCAGATGCTTGTAAAGCTTGTGGTTTATGTGTAGATGCTTGTAAAGATGGGGCATTATCAAGAGTTCCTCAAACTAAGGAAAATTTACAACAAACACAACTAATTTGGCGACTTTGGGAACAATTACCAGATACCAGTGGGCAAAGTGTAGAACGCGCTCGGGAAAAAATCGGCAATATGCCAGCAATTCTATTATCGCGTCATTGTCAATTATCACTAGCAGGCGGCGATAATGCCGAAGCTGGTTCCGGAGAAAAACTCGCAGTACGCTTAGCCCTAGCAGTTACAGAATACCATCAACAACCGCTAATGAATGACTTTCTCCAACAAATTACCACCACGCGGGAAAAAATCATTACTCATATCCGTGAATCAATTGCAGAAGCCTTGCCTACAGAAGTGCTTACTGATAATTTGAATGGTATTAGTGAGTTACTGGACAATACTCAAGATTTAATTGAAAGTGCTCACTTACGCCGCCTAGTAAAAATCAGCCAAGCATTAGCGAAACTAGAATGGCAACTCTCAGAAGGCGAACAAGGATTAGGACGCGCCCGTTATAGCTTAGCGATAGCAGGCAATAGACTAACAACTTGGGCAGGAACTTGGCCACATAATCCGTTTCAAGTACCAGCTGCCATAGACATGAATGGCGAAACGGCTCAATTAGCAAGTGGCTTATTAGCGGGACAATTGCGTGTAGCCATAGAAGATATAACCTTGCTGCGACAAGCGCGACAAGCATTAGAACAACCAACAGCACCAAATCTATCTTCATTAGAATGGCAAGATTTGACCAAAGAAGAACAACAGTTCTGTTCACCTTTACTATTACTTGGCAATGAAGAAGTATTTGGAGGAATTAAGCAATTATTAAATACGGACTTACCGCTGAAGATAATCATATTAAGCGATCTAGGACAAAATGAGATTGGCTTAACCGCCTTATCACAAAGCAACGCCTATATAGTACAAACCAGCATTGCCAACACCCAGCATTTCATGAAAAGCATCAAATCAGCCCTAGCTTATGCTGGGCCAGCATTAATTCATATACATGCACCAAGCCCAGAACATAATGGCTTTGCCCCAGATCAAACCATTACACAAGCAAACCACGCGCTAAAATCTCGCGCATTCCCACTATTCACCTACGATCCAAATCGTCAAGGCGTATTTGGCTCACGCATTAGCCTAGAAGGTAATCCTGAAGATACAGAAGAAAACTACCAATATACAACAACTTGGAGCATATTACAAGAATTAGCAGGAATAGTCACACCATTCACGGCAAATGTCGAAGCCAAATTAAAACAAGAAATCGCAGAAGAACATAAAGCTGAACTGGATGCGCTAAAACAAGAATATGAAACCCGTATTGAAAACTTGCAGGCTGAAATGGAACTGGAAATGGCAGAGCGTGTGAAAAGTAGATTGATGAATTTGGCTGGTTATAATTAGAAAAGCCGTTATTTTATTGGAGTGCAAGGTTACCTTGCACGAGGTGTTGCAAGGTAACCTTGCACTCCGAATCACAATTCACCATTTGAAACTATGCCAAATAAATTATCACCCATAGAAGGCTATGAAGACTTTCTCCAAAATTTAAAAGAACGCATCCAACATGCCCAAGTACAAGCAGCTCTTTCTATTAATCAAGAATTGGTATTGCTTTATTGGCAAATTGGGCGGGAAATTATTAATCGTCAATAGCAACATGGTTGGGGCGCAAAAGTGATTGAGCGTTTATCTACCGATTTGCGTCGTGTTTTCCCAGACATGAAAGGATTTTCGCCACGTAATCTTTTAAGTATGCGTTCCTTTGCCGAGAATTACCCTGATGAACAATTTGTGCAGCAACTTGCTGCACAAATTCCTTGGTTTCATAATTGTGTTATTTTAGATAAAGTTAAAGACGAAAATGAGCGACTGTGGTATATTAGCCAAACCATCCAAAATGGCTGGAGTCCCAATATTTTAGTTCATCAAATTGAAAGTGGCTTATCCTCGAAAGCTATCACCAATTCTGAGCGTACTTTACCCAAACCACAATCAGAATTAGCTCATTTGAGCTTAACTTAATGGCAGCTAAGCTGGAATTTGGGAACGAGTAAAAAAGTTTAGTTTGTTACCTTGTTCGGTATAATCATGTTGGAGGTAGTTTATGACTGTTGCAGTACAAATCTCGAATAATTTAGTAAAAGAAGCTCAATATCAGTCTAGCGTTGATAAACGCTCTCTTGCTGCTCAAATTGAATATTGGGCATCAATTGGCCAGATTGTAGAAGTAAATCCAGATTTACCTTATGCTTTTATCAAGGATATTCTTTTGGCTAAGGAACAAGTCAAATCTAATGATGTAACAGAATATTCGTTTGGATAAATTATGAAAATACTGCAAGCTGGTTTATTTGCAAAACAAGTCAAAAAATTGCATAAAAATGAAAAAATCGCTTTGGATGAGGCTATTAAAACAAT
>JAUXCJ010000269.1 GCA_030618965.1 Thiomargarita sp. | reverse complement strand
TGTTTGATTTGATTGTGGTAGAGCGTCAGGACAGTTTCTAGTCCGTCTTGCAAACTTGACGCAATTTTTTCGCCACTCTGATCAAAGTGGGCAAAGGTTTTCAAGGCAAAAATCACCTTAGAAGCCCGTTCAACCGCAGTCTTGATATTTCCTGTACCCCTCGTGAGAGTAGAAAGTTGATAAGCGGTATCAAAAATCAAGTCACTGCGTGGGTGTTTAAGTAGTGACAAATATTGATCCGCGTGTTCATAGATACCAAGACTAATAAAGGTATCCGTAAAGACACGACTTTTTTCGATGCCAGATTTTTTCAATTCTGCCAGAAGTGTTTTTTTAGCGGCTCTTTTCTCTTTGACAGTCAAAGTGACTTTACTCTGTAGTGAGTTTTCAAGTAAAGCAAAAAATTTATCCTGCAGTTCTGGCGTTAACACTTGAAACAGTTTTGGTAACTGCTTCAACGTTTGTTTTAAACCACTTGAGAGACTTTCTGCTGAGGAACGAATCGCCCCCAATGGCGTATTGACTTCATGGGCAATACCAGCAACAAGCTGACCCAAAGCTGCCATTTTTTCACTGTGTATCATATCTTGACGAGTTCGCGTTAATTCATCAATTTTATCATTTAATTGGGCCGTTTTCTCAATCACCTTGGCATCTAAGGTATCAAATGAAGTTTTCAATTGTCCAGCCATACCGTTAAATGAATTAGCCAGTTCGCCAATTTCATCGCTACGGCTCAAAGGTAAGTTCTGCGTTGCCTCAACATTAAAATTCCCTGCCGCAATTTGTTGAGTCGCACCCAAAAAGTCCTGCAAAGGTTGGGCAACTTGCCACCGTAAAACTAACAGTAATATAATCAGTTCAATCAATAATGAGATAATACCTAAAAATAAAATAAAACGCGCTGTGTCAAACGCTAAATCGGCAACGAGCGACTTGGGATAGACAGTAACAAAATACCAATCTGAACCCTCAATCTTTGTTACAGCAAGATATTCATGATTTTGATGGTTTTCAATAACAACTTTTTTCGACTCTTTGACGAGTTTAAAAATGCGAATCAGATGTTGATCGCCAGATTGTAAAATTTTAAAGATCCCTTCCTTTTTTTGCATTTCCTCAATTTTATTGGGATGAGCAATGAGACGACCATCTTCTCGAAAAATCATATTATAGGCACCTTCAAGGTGAACATTGAGGGTACGTTTAAACAAATCATCCAATAAAATATCTGTACCAATAGATGCAATATGCTGACCTTTTATATCAACTGGTGTCACACTGCTAACCATCCACTTTTTGGCAATTTCGTCATAATAAAGTCCTGTCCAAACAGTTTCACGCTGAGGATTATGGGCCACGTCTGAGATGTAAAAATATTCTTCTTGGGTAAGATCCATATCTGCGGGTGCTTCCAAATCCCAAGCTGATCCAGGCCAATAGCTAATATCTGTGTTTGTAGGTGTATTAAAATAAAGATTGGGAGCAATGTGGTTCCATGCTGGAGCATACAGATTCAGCATGTCATAACCAATGACGAGAATGCGGCGAACATCCGCCGTGATATTGACATTTTTACCAATAAACCCAGACAGATGTTGAGTGATCCCGCCGTCAGCTTGACGGATACCCTCAAAATATTTTGGGTACAAGCGAGTGGTCCCATCTTTTAGCTTTTCAAATAGTTGATTGAACCTCGTCAAAACAACCTCATCTTCCATGTTTTGATAGCGGAACAGAAATTCCTTTTTAAAAACGCTCTGGTTTTCTTCTACCAGTTGAAACAAAGTGCTTTCACGCTGCCCCCGTTCAGTGATGTATTTATCTAGTTGTTCGACAACCTGTAATTCTAAATTGGACATCACATGCCAATAGCTGACGAGCGTCACCACAATGATGATAATCGCTATCGGGATGCCCATCTTAATGAGGGTTGCGCGAGTGAGCGAGCTTTGAGATTTAAAAATTTTTGGTAACATAAAAAATTTACCCATATTCCTTATATATAAAGTAAAAAAAACTTATAATAGTTAAATACTTATGTATATTTTAACAGTTAGCCATTGTAGAGCAAATGCCAGTTTATCTCAAATGACAACATATAATATAAGCCTACTTTTAGTGTATGAACCTTGATTTTTAAGGATTTAAATGATTTAAAAGATTTTTTTCAGACAGTTGTACCTCACACACAATCACATAAATCACAGTTCAGATTATTTTAACCTTGGGTAAATTCCAAATATTTAGTACAATCATAATACCTTCGCCAATCTGCCTAAGTTATTGATTTTGTCATTTCGACCATCGGGAGAAATCTTGATGTTCCAAGGACTTAAGATTTCTCCCGATGGTCGAAATGACAGATTGGCGAAGGTGTTGACAATCATCAACTTTATTTTTATTTAATACATGAGGCTAACAATGGAACTCAATCACACTTATCACATCCATTCCATGAACAAAAATTTTATATTGTCCGCATTTTTCCCGATTCTGTTTGCCTGTTATGCTAATGGATTACAGGCGCAAACGATGAATGGTTTTGATTTGTCAAATACATCAATAAACCAGAAAGAGATTGTTTCTGGTGGACCGCCCCGCGATGGCATTCCATCAATAGATCGTCCTAAGTTCATCGCAGTGAATAAGGTGGATTACCTACACGATGACGACATTGTTATTGGGCTTGTGCGTGGAGATACAGCGCGTGCTTATTCGACACGTATTTTGGTTTGGCATGAAATCGTAAATGACGTGATTGGCGAGGATGCTGTTGCGGTGACTTATTGCCCGCTGTGCGGGACAGCTATGGTTTTTGAGCGCCGGGTTGGCGGGCGGTTGCGAACTTTTGGTGTTTCTGGACTCCTCTATCGAAGTGACGTTCTCATGTATGACCGAGAAAGCGAATCGCTGTGGTCTCAATTAGCGATGAAGGCTATCAGTGGACCGGCTGTTGGAACCAAACTGACTTGGCTGCCGAGTGAATACTTAACTTGGAAGACTTGGCGAGAGAAATACCCGCATGGAGAAGTGCTCTCCACAGATACTGGCTACAATCGCAATTACAGCGGTGAGGCATATTCCTCCTATTTCGCTTCCGATAAAACCATGTTTCCAGTGCCGCATACGCGCATGGAATTGCGAAATAAAGCGTTGGTTATTGGCGTAATCATTGATGGCAATGCGAAAGCCTATCCGGTTAAAGACTTGCCCACTGGTCATGCCATAAAAGATAAGGTAAAAAGCAAACAAATTGTCATTCATTATGATGCCGATAAACGCTATCCTCAGATTGTTGGTCCGGAAGGCGAGCAGATTCCTTATGTTATGGTATTTTGGTTTGCATGGCAGGCGTTTTATCCCAATACCGATCTATGGAGACCATAGGGTGATGACTTTAGCTGATTATAAAATATCCACTTTTTTGATGATTTTACTCTGGTTTCCAATTGTTAGCGAAGCCGGTGAGATAGATAAGATTGTATTTGACAATTCAGGTATTACCATTAATCATCACAATTGCAAATTAAATCCTACCATAAAATCGGGAAAAAAGCTTATTTTACCGATGGTTAATTGTACCAGTTTTAATGGCCAAATTAATATTTCTCACCCTGAGCTACAAATAACCAGAATTCATTGGGGACAACATAATCCAAATACGGTTTGGGTTGTTGTTACTTTTTCAACTGAAGAATACCAATTTAAAATCAGCTCTTTTCCAAATCGCTATTTTTTACAATCAAGTAGTCAAAAAAAACCGCTCAAGAGA
>JAUXCJ010000243.1 GCA_030618965.1 Thiomargarita sp. | reverse complement strand
TGCATGAAAAACTTCTATTTGTGATTACTAAAATCTCAGAGGTTTTTTAAAAACCTCTGAGAGCTGATTTATACTCTTGTATATGCCAATAAAAATTCTATTTTCATAGATTTAAAACTGATAGTGAATTTAAATACTTTACGTATTTTTTGCGATATATTCTGGATTCCCATAAATACCTCTCACATTTAATGTACGTCAAATTTAACGTAAATTACTTTTAACGTATATTAAAAATGATTGCAAATTTTTTTGTGAGATTTCTGGTGGTGCTATTTTGATGAGTAATTTAGGTAAGGGATTGTAATTAATTTTATTCGTTACAGCTATGTTAAAATAAATACGTTGAGAAACTAGCGATTTGTCAGAATTTAAAATAATGCTTTTAATTTATTACAAGGAGAAATAATGGCTATTCCATATTCATCTAAAGCTATTCAAACAAAGCTTATCGGAGTCTGGCAATGAGTAAGGAACGTGTTTGAAATAAGCTATAGTTTTTCAGATAAATAATTTCAGCCTAAACCTCGGAGGTTTTTAACCAAAATATTTATCTGAAGTACTTAGTCAACTTTTAGCAAACCTGTCAGGTTTAGTTTCTGATTTTATTAAATCCTCATTCCTTAGCATAAATTTTTCCGTATTTTGAAGCTTGTTCTTTAAGTCTCTTTGTTCTGTTTTTCCGTCACTTTGCTACTCATTCCAGCCGTCATCCCTTCAATACCTTGTTCGAGATTTAAGCCAATTTCTTTCATAATGCTATCCAAGAGTGGTGCCTGCATACGGTAGCGTAAAGCGGCATTGGTGACTTGATCAGCTAAGTTACCATTATTGGCTACCTCACCTGAACTAGCATTCTGATTAAGTCCATCAACCTGATAAATCTTAATCCCCTCTATTCTTTCCATTGGCTTGACACTTTGCTCAATGATGGCGGGTAATTGCTCAAGTGCCTTGAATTTAACTTGCATTTCAATTTGGGCTTCGGAGAGCATATTGGCAGCCTCGTTGAGTTGATGCTTACCTTCGGCTTCAACCTTATAACGTTGCTCATCAGCTTGAGCACGAATTTTGATGGCTTCTGCATCTGCTTCAGCCTGAATTTTTCTGGCATCCGCTTCACCTTGAGCCTTTAACCTACAGGCATCTGCTTCATCTTCAGCCACATTTTTCTTGGCATCTGCGGCTACTTTGATTTCAATGGCATTTCGTTCGGCCTCTTTTCGGGCTTCAATCAGTTCAATTTGTTTTTGACGATCTGCCTGTGCAATCTCGCGGGAGGTTGTCACGGATTCCTCTGCTTTGACCGCTTCGGCACGCGCCATATCAGCTTCTGCCTTGGCTTCTGACTCTTCTTTGGATTTATTAGCAACCGCAATGGCTCTTTCTTGCTCTGCCAATTCTATTGATTGTTTACGTTCAATTTCAGCAGCTTCCACCATTTTTCGCTGCCCAATATCTTTTTCAGCAATCACCTGTTTCGTTTCAATCTTAGCTTGCTCTACCTGTTGCGTGGCAAAGATTTTAGCCTGTTGAGCCGCCCGCTCTTGTTCCGCTTTTTGCTTAGCAATCTCGGTGGCTTGCTCGGCGCGGTAATTTTCAACTTCACGCTGTTGATTCAACTTGGCATATTCAGTATCCCGACTCAATTCCAACTTATGACGCTCGGCTTCAAGATCCTTGGTTTGCATGGCAACTATGGTATCTTGCTCAATGTCGTTACGTCTTTTCCTGCGTTCCTCAATAGATTGGGTCAACTTGGTCAAACCTTCAGCATCAAAAGCATTTTGGGGATTAAAATACTTTTTCTCAGTCTGATCCAAACCCGTGAGAGAGACGGTTTCTAATTCGAGTCCATTTTGTTGTAAATCGTCAGAAACCCCTGCTTGGACTTCTTGGACAAACTTGACGCGCTGTTCATGAAGTTCTTCCATCCCCATCTTGGCGGCGACGGCACGTAAAGCATCAACGAATTTACCTTCAATCAGCTCCAATATTTGATCAAGGTGCATGGTACGCTTACCCAAAGTTTGGGCAGCCGTTGCGATGGCTTCTTCATTGGGCGATACACGCACATAAAATTCTGCTGCCACATCAACACGCATTCTGTCTCGGGTAATCAAAGCTTGCTCCTTAGCCCGCACAACTTCCAAACGAATGGTATTCATATTGACAGGTATCGTCTCATGTACCACTGGCAAGACTAAAGCCCCACCATTCATAATGACTTTTTGCCCACCTAAACCGGTACGAACAAAAGACACTTCTTTAGTAGAACGCCGATAAAGCTTGGCAAAGATTAAGCCTATCGTAATCAGCGCAATAATAACTATGGCAGGCACAATAAAGTACCAGCTATTTAATAAAATGGATAACATCATGAACTCCTTATTTTTCTAACTGTGTACGTATTGCGAGATATTTTCCCCCAACACGCTCGACTAATAATACAACATCTCCCTCATAAAATATTTCATTTTCCTCTTCAGGCTCAACCATAATTAAATGGGTGGTACCATAATTATCCTTAAATTTTGCGCGGGTGGGGCGTTCTTTTTGAGCTGTACCCAAAGAAATAGTGGCTACCCGCCCAATAAAAGTCTTCTCAGAAATCACTTCAGTTTCATCAGTTGGCAAAATTTTACCAATACCCTGTCCCATTTTTCGTACCAAAGGTAATGACAAAAACAGAGCGATTATTGCTGCCAAAGAAGCTGGGAGCATATTACCCAAAATTTCTAGTGATATTGCCTGCACTGTATAACCAGTGAGCCCAAAAACGGTCAAAAAAATCACCAAGAGAATCATAATCGGTACTCGCCCCACATTGAGCCAGCTCAATAATCCAAGGGATGAGCCAAGCTCACCCGGTTCGATGTCGCTATGAACATGGACATCAGGAACAAGGTTGCCTAACAAACTAGATAAGCCCAATCCCAAAATCGTCATTATCCCTTCCAATATGGCAATACCTAGCATGATAGATAAACAAATGGTAAAAGGCAGATTCTGAGGTTCTAAAATAAAAATCATTATCATTTTCCTCAGTAGGCATTATTGCCGGATTCCATTCCAAGATAGTGAAGTTTCTGTATCCAATTTTCCCCAAAAACCATAAAATATTTTGTAATTTGAAGCAAAAAGCATCCTCAGTACTCCTGTACCATAATTATCTTTCCAGTCAAAGACTACCGTATAGTTACTTTCCACGCGAAAATTAGATAGCTCTCCTTCTTCTAATCCATAATCCTCTTTTATTGCGTATTTGCCGACCAATTCCCCTGAGTTATTCAAGAAAAATATCGTCAGGATTGGATCCATATCATCACCGTTAAATACGTTGCCTTCATAACTACCGATAATATTTGTTGCTGGCTGATAGGAGCTTGCTTGTTTATCCTCTGCAAATAAAGGAACTGAATAAATTAGAGTAAAAATCAGTAACCAGTATAGTGTTTTCATAATTCATTTCTGTAGTTGAGTAGGGTGGGCAGCAAAAATATATTGCCCACCCTACAAAAAATTAACGAACGTTTTTTCTATTTTGTCAAGTCAAAAAAACTTGATCATCGAGTTTAAATCCTTTAAATCCTTTAAAATAAAGGTTAAAACTAAAATACCTTAATAATATCAGCCGTACCAATTCCCTGCTGCCTACAATAATCCAACGCTTCTTGAGTAAAACCACCTATAGACAAAAAAGCGGGTAAAATTTTATTCTCCGGAAAAAGTTGTCCATAAACCGCAAGTTTTTCCTCAAAATTTTTAATTACTTTCAAACCAATTTTAGTTTTAGTCTTTTTAACTTCCACTAAAACCACTCGCCCACACTCAGATTCTGCCATTACATCAAATTCCATAGTTTTTTCAACTTCCATTTGAAAAATAGCACGTTCTTTAACCTGAGTAATAGTCAAAGGCCTTGTATCAGGAACTCCTTTAAAAAAAGCT
>JAUXCJ010000103.1 GCA_030618965.1 Thiomargarita sp. | reverse complement strand
GGCTACGATCCGACTTCGGATACCTGCTAACAATAACGCACGAATTTTATCCGCATTATTTTTATTGTCCAAAAATCGTCGCTCACCATTAACCATGATGCGATAGCGATAATCAAAAGTGCTTAAAGTTTCCGTGTACAATTTAGCCAAATCAGAAATGACTTGTGGATGGGAAACGCCATAAACTTCTACCTGTGCTTGAACTGTTTCAATACCCAAACGAATGTAGTTCAACATATCTTGCTGCTTCATTAACTTACGTTCCAAAATTATCATCCCAAGCACATAGCGTAACACTTCCAGATTTTGCGTCTTATCCTTACTGCCAGCTTGTCCGCACAACATCCGCAAACCCATTTTGACACCACCCACTCCGCCATAAATTTCGTCAACAGAATCGGCATCAAGTTTTAGCACGCTTTTAATACAAACTTCAAACTCTGCTTGATCAAACAAACCTTGTCGAGCCACCTGCCGCACCAATTCTGCGCTTTGATACATGCCAGCAAAGGCAATAGTCCTATTTTTTATGCTCATTGATCTGAATTTTATGTTATTGTGATTGTGTCAACTTAAGAAGTGGTGGTAGGGATTGAGATAAACAAGATGGAGTTTGTGTACGCCCAAAACAGCGTACACAATAAAATTGGTGGAGACGGCGGGAATCGAACCCGCGTCCGCAAGTCCTCTGCCCTCGGTTCTACATGCATAGCCTTATCTTTAAGTTTAACCGCCAATTCTCCGATAGGCAGGAGAATTTAGTGGCTGGCCTAGTAAAGTTTCGCTAAGTAATCACTAGACATCTTACCGCTATCCTATAAGAGTCGACCCCTGAATGTTTGCTTTTGACAAACCTGAGCGTATAGGCACGATCTCAGTCAGAGGCTAGCAGCTTTAAGCTGCTAGGGCGAAATTTTCGTCGTTCGCAGTTACGTTTGTTTGCAGATGTATTAGCGAGGTTATCTGCTCCTCGACATGCCCCTCAAGTTTTGTAACCCACGTCGAAACCATGTCGTCCCCAAAATGGTCTATCATTATAATGATCTCATCAGCATATTTCAAGCTATTTGCACACTTTAAATTTTATGTTATTGGTTGACTTATGCTATCTGACACAAATATACTCAAAAACATTTATTTTTATGCTGTTAATAACTCAAAGGAGAAATTCATAATGAAACTCAAAATATCTGGTTTTTTAATACTGCTACTGAGCTATGCGAACGTATTTGCAGATGATCCTCAACAAATTGAACTCAAAGATGGCAGCATCATTGCTGGAGAAATTGTCTCATTGAGTAATGGGATTTACACCATCGAATCAGACAGCCTTGGCAGCTTCAAGATTGAAAAATCCAAAATTCGGACAATCCATTCCAAATCGTATCGCAGCGGGCGTAATTCTTCCACCCTACCAGTGGTTAATAGCACAGTACAAGCACTACAAGACACGATCAGGAGCCAACCGGATTTAATGAAGACGATCATGGCGTTAGAAAATGATCCCGATATTCAAATGGTCTTACAAGACTCAAAGGTGATGAGTGCAGTGAGGTCAGGCAACATCAATGCCTTGATTGATAATCCGGTATTTCATAAAATTCTGGAAAATCCAAAAGTGCAAGCTATTTCAAGGGAAATTCAATACAAATAAAACCTTGAATCGCGGATTAAACGGATTACACGAATTACACGGATTAAAAAACCTTTAAAGCATACGCCTCGGTTTTGAATTTGATTTAAAATCCGCGTAATCGGTGTAATCCGTTTAATCCGCTGCGCCATCTTCTCAAGTCACAACCGCATGAACAATCCATTACGAACTCCTGAAGATTACGAACTCTTTTTATATACACTCACGGAACAGTTTTCGTCAGTGCGTAGTTCGACACTGTTTTTTGTTAGACGCGATGCCACACAGGCACGGATAATTGGTGAATTACAATTTGAACATGGCATCAGGATTAAAATTCATGAGCGTGTTCTGTATCACGATTTACCGATGACTATTTATTGGTATGGTTATGATGTTTGGCGAGCTGAGGAAAAGCTATATTCATACGATTCACAACCACATCCCAATGATTCAAGCTTGGTAAGTACACATCCTCATCATAAACATGTTCCACCAAACATCAAACATAATCGCATTCCAGCACCGCAGATGAGTTTTACCCGTCCTAATTTGATCGAATTGATTCAAGAAATTGAACAACTCATTGCACTCCAATCAACTATCTATCATGTCAAATAT
Source organism: Thiomargarita sp. (assembly GCA_030618965.1). GTDB lineage: Bacteria > Pseudomonadota > Gammaproteobacteria > Beggiatoales > Beggiatoaceae > JAUXCJ01. The sequence goes on along the minus strand of JAUXCJ010000103.1, from coordinate 3,399 downwards.
CATTAATCTTTATCGTTATCCCGTCAAGGGGATGAGTCCTGAAGTTTTGCAAGGTGTTTCTTTAAAAACTGGTGAAGCCATTGCATTTGATCGCTGTTTTGCCTTGGCGCACGGTACAACTGCATTTAATCATGATGCGCCACAACATTTGTCTAAAACGCATTTTTTGATGCTAATGAAAAATGAACGCTTGGCTGCTCTACATACTGTTTATAATGATAACAGTGATGTTTTGCAGATTTTTCAACAGGATAAATTGCTTGCTAGTGGTGCGCTGCATGAGAGCGAGGGGCGACAAGTTCTTGAAAAGTTTTTTATTAATTATCTCGGCGATGAGATACGCGGTGTACCGAAATTGTTAGAAGCCCCATCTGGTTATATGTTTTCTGATGTTGATGCTAAAGTATTATCTTGTATTAATTTAGCCACTGTGCGTGAACTGGGAAAGTTGTTAGGCGTTACAATTAATCCGTTACGATTTCGCGCTAATGTCTATTTTGATGGTGCTCCGGCTTGGGCAGAGTCAGAATGGGTAGGTAAAATTTTGAGGCTGGGTACTGCAAAAGTGCAAGGGGTTAAATTAATTCAACGTTGTGCTGCGACTAATGTGAATCCTGAAACGGCTATACGAGATTTACAGATTCCTCAAACTTTGATGAAAAACTACGGGCATCGTAATCTGGGTATTTATGTGCGCGTAATTGAGGATGGAGATGTTGCGGTGAATGATGAATTTGCTGTAAACTTAGCAAGCGACTTAATAGATGATTAAATCTAAAATTTTTTTAATTTTTTTTAGCTTAATAAATAAGAGGAAAGATACTTTGGCTAATTCTGCTCAATCAAGAAAACGAGCGCGTCAATCTGAAAAGCAACGTCAACATAAGGCAAGTCAACGCTCTACGTTGCGTACTTACCTAAAAAATGTGGTTAAAGCGGTTGCCAAAGGTGATAAGGCAGCAGCACAAGAAGCTTATAAAGTGGCTGTTCCCGTTATAGATAGTATGGCTAATAAGGGATTAATTCACAAAAATAAGGCTGCTCGTCATAAAAGCCGCCTTAATAAGCATGTTCATGGGATGGTGGCTGCTTAGATTTGCTCGTGCAAGGTAACCTTGCACTCCATAGTCAAGTTGGAGTGCAAGGTTACCTTGCACAAACATATTAATTTAACGAATTTTCAAGGTTGCTAATCCAATCAAAACCAATACGACTGTGATAATCCAAAAGCGGACAATCACGCGAGGTTCTGGCCAGCCTTTCAGTTCAAAGTGATGATGTATGGGTGCCATGCGGAAAATTCGCTTCCCTCTCATTTTAAATGAGCCAACTTGCAAGATTACTGAAAGTGTTTCAACCACAAATATCCCGCCCATTATAAATAAAACCAGTTCCTGTCTAACTACCACTGCGATTATGCCCAATGCTGCACCTAATGCTAGTGAGCCAACATCGCCCATAAAAACTTGGGCGGGATAGGTATTAAACCACAGAAAACCTAGCCCTGCACCAACGATTGCCCCACAAAATATCGCTACTTCTCCAACACCAGGCACGTATGGAATGCTTAAATAGTTGGCAAAACCAATATGTCCGGTGGCATAGGCAAAAATAGCGAACGCACCTGCAACAAGTACAATTGGCATAATGGCTAAACCGTCTAAACCATCAGTAAGATTTACCGCATTACTGGTACCGACAATTACAAAGTAGGTTAATAGCACAAACACCCAAGGGGCTAAATCAATAATGATGTGTTTGAAAAAAGGCACAATTAGTTGTGTTTCTGCGGGTGATTGTGCTGTGTATAATAAAATCAAAGCGGCATTAAAGGCGAATATTGATTGTAAAAAGTATTTTTGTTTTGGGGATAAGCCTTTAGAATCTCCTTTGGAGACTTTACTATAATCGTCAATCCAACCAATCATCCCGAACGATAGGGTGACAAGCAAAACTATCCACACAAAGCGGTTAGACAAGTCAGCCCACAATAAGGTACTGATTGTAGTAGCAACTAAAATTAATACGCCTCCCATTGTTGGTGTGCCAGATTTACTTAAATGAGATTCGGGGCCATCATCACGCACGCTTTGTCCAATTTGATTATGGCGCAAGGCGCGAATCATTAGGGGGCCAATAATGAGCGAAATTAATAAGGCTGTGACGGTGCCTAAAATAGCGCGTACCGTGATGTATTGAAAAACATTAAAACCACTAAAAAAAGCACTGAAATATTCGCTGAACCAAACTAACATGCTATATCTTCTCCTGTAGAGCGTTGACTACTTTTTCCATTTGCATCCCGCGTGAGCCTTTTATTAGTATAGTTGTTTGTGGGGATAGTTGATTGCGTAGGGATTTGATTAAATCTTGATGATTTTCAAAATGTTGCCCGCCTTTACCAAAACTTTCAGCGGCATAATGGCTCATTTCTCCAATAGCCCATAAACGTTCCACGCCCATTTCTCGCGCACGCTCGCCAGCTTCTTTGTGGAAGTGAGCACTTTGAGAACCTAATTCATTCATATCGCCAAGCACTAGCCAAGCGGGGGATGGATGTTGATTTAATATGGCTAGGGCGGCATTTAGCGATGCTGGATTGGCATTATAAGTATCATTAATTAGGGTGATGTTATTCACTTTGGTTACTTGTAAACGTCCCTTTACAGCTTGCATATTTTGCAAGCCTTGTTGTATTACTTCTAATGAGCATCCACAAGCCAAGGCACATGCACTAGCGGTGAGCGCATTCATAATATTATGTTGTCCGGGCAATGGTAGATGAATGGCAGTTTCACCGCTTTTAGTTTTTAAGGTGAAATTGCTGCTGTTATCATTTAGTTGTAATTTTATAGCTGTAACATCTGCGCTATTATTTAAGGCAAATGTTTGTATAGTGTGTGGCGCAGCTAGTTGTTTCCAAAGTGTGGCGTATTCATCATCATTATTAATGATTGCTGTTCCGTCAACTTTTAAGTTTGAAAATATTTCGCCTTTGGTGAGTGCAACGCCTTTTATACTTTTAAAACCTTCAAGGTGGGCAGGGGCACAGTGAGTAATTGTGGCACAGCTAGGCTGTGCGATACTTGTTAAGTAAGCAATTTCACCTCTATGATTTGCACCCATTTCAATCACAGCGTAACGATGTTGGGCTTGTAAATTGAAAAGCGTTAAAGGTACACCAATGTCATTGTTCAGATTGCCTTCGTTAGCTAAGACTTCAGCGGCGGAAGTTTTTTCGGTTAGAATGCTTTTTAGCATTTCTTTAGTCGTAGTTTTTCCGTTGCTACCAGTGATAGCAATAACTGGTAAATCAAAGCGTTGTAGCCAAAATTTGGCTAAATCACCCAAGGCTTTTCGGGTGTTAGTTACACGCAGACATGGCAAATCAGAAGACGT
>JAUXCJ010000338.1 GCA_030618965.1 Thiomargarita sp. | reverse complement strand
GGCATAATTTTACAACTTTAGGCGACAACTATCTTGAAAAACGCCGCTATTGCGCACATAAAAACGGTAAAACTTGTCTTTTTCAAGTGGCAGATTCATGGCTGAGGAAAGTGTGGTGATTAAAATTGGGCGGGCATCATAATCAGACCTTTCTAATAATGAATCAAATTTTGTCGCAAGCTCAGAACATACTTCACTATAAGCACAGATAAAATACTTAACGCCTTTATCTATTTTAAAAATCACTTCATTTTCTAGGGCAACACTGTATTTATTTTTGTGATCAAAAATCGTCAGGTGGTAGTCATTGCTATATTCAGGAGAATTGACCATAAAAACACCTAAACCCATGCGTGCTTGCTCGGCATCATCCAATTGCGCACCCAGCTCATTTCTCAAAGGGAATAAAATTGATATTTCAGTGCGTTGCCCTTGACCATAAAACTCAACCGATTTTACATATTTATCAAAAGTATAATAAGACGAAATTAGCAAAGAAATGATGGTGATCGGAATATAAATGATCATAAAACGGTGGCGAACAATAACGGGGATATTGTCTTCTTTATCGCGGCTAATAAGCTTGCGATGGCGCCAAAATTGAATGCACATTACCAATCCAATCAATATCGAAACACCTGCTACCAGCAAAGCAGTCACGTAGATATAACTGATATATGTATTAGATAAAAACTTAATTAAAATAGAAATAAGAGCAATCGGCGCATAAATGATAAAAAGCGCCTGATAGGTTTTATGAATTAATTCCTCGTGTTTACTCATGTTTTTTTATTTCTTGGATTTGATAGTTATCCGTATGCTTCTGGAATGCTTTGGTTGCTGTATTTACAGTAATCGCAACAATGATTCCAAAGAGCATAAAGCCTACGAATGCAATGATGATGGATAATATTTTTGATCTTTTTTTGGACGGTTTAATATCCCCGTAACCTACGGTCATTGCGGTAATGAAAGACCAATAGATTGAATCGAATTTGTTCCAGCCTTCGATACGGCCTACCAATATTCCCAGACTAACTAGAATAGAAATCAAAAGTACCAGTATTGGTGCAACCAAATAAATCGCCCAAAAGAAAAATTGGATAAATGTAAAAGTAAATTCCATCGGCACTAACGCCAAGCGTAATGGTTTTGTTGCGGACAAAAATTAGAAGCAGTCCAGCCTCTTGCTAGCAAACCAGCACCAAAAGTATCATCATTATTGACATTATTTGCTAAGACATTCTGTTTTATATCGCTCTCTAGGGCTGACAAGACCGAACAACACTAAAAGTTGTTTTATTTTCATGATTATCTTTATTTTTATTGTTCCCACGCGGAGCATCACTGCCATTAAGTTAAGTAACCCACCCAGCGCGTCATTCCTGCATGCTCTTGGCAGGAATCATGCATTTTGAGAGCGGGATTCCCGATAAGAGAACTCGAGAATGACGAATTTTGTCCTTAACTTAATGGCAGTGACGCGGAGCATGGGAACCATCTATATTTTCATAAAATCTATCTATTGAACAATTTTCCATGCACCATCAGCTTGTAAACAAGCAGTTCCATAGGCATTTTCTATATTGCCACCGACGGTAATAGTTTGCTGAAATTCACGGCAAGTTAGACCCGATTTAGCATCCTTTCCTTCTTTGGTAGCAACAACAGAACCTGAAGCGCCCCCTTCTGACCAGATTATTTTTTGTCCTATCGGTGCAGTAACTGCCTTAATTTGAGCATCCTCATGCGCACGCTGTGCCGCTTCGTTAATATTGTCCAGGATTTTTAAAGTAATTGCTGTAAATGCAAGCCATTTCCATGCGTCATCATCAAGATGAAAGTGACCATAACCATGATATGCATGTCCAAATGGGCGAACTATAACAATGTTTCTGAAAGATCGTCTTCTTGGTGCTATGACAACGGCTTTTTTTCTGGTAATAGGTGATCTAACAAATTTTTTATTTCTTCTATCATCCTGTCTGTTATCTCATCGATTGTCTTGACGGTTATCCGACCGCCAATCTGCTTGTATGTTAAGGGGACTTAGAAAACCAAGCGTAATTAAAACTAAAAAAAGTAGAGTTGATTTCATTAGATGCCTCATAACGAAGGGTTTAGGACGTGTTTTAGATTCTAACTTGGGTTGATTTGTAAATCAAATATAATCCAATAGATTGAATATGTTAGTATGATTTCAACAGACAAAACAGTGTATGGCATATATGACAGCGTATGCTGTACCTGAAACTATGTCTATTCTAATCTTGCCGTCTAAAATTTTTGATCGATGTCAATGATAATAAAAGCTCGACCATTTAAATTTCTAGCATTTAAACTTGCCCTTCTTTGTACTTTATTAGTCCTCTCAAATTACACCAGTGCCAGAACTATTCATATAGGGATTGTTAGCGATGGGGAAAATCAAAGAGAAACAATACCCCTTGAGCAAATAAAGCGAGAAATTATTAATTTAAACCAAGGTGAATTTGATATTGATTTTCCTGCTGATAAAGCAATTAATGCTAATTGGCAATTGGATAAAATTCGTGCGGCTATCAAAACATTAAGCCAAGATAAAACTGTAGACTTGATTATTGCCAATGGATTGCTTTCTTCACATGAAGTAGCCCATTTTAAAATCTTAAATAAACCAGTTATTGCTACCGTGGTTGCTGATAGAGAATTGCAAAAACTACCCTATAAAAATGGCGTTAGCAATAAAAATAATTTTACTTATATCTATGCCGGTCGTAGTGTAGAGCAGGATATACGCCAATTTTTTCAATTAAAGCCTTTTAAAACCCTGATTTTTCCAGCTGATTCAATTCTATTAGAAGCATTGCCATCACTTCGCATAATCTCAACTCAGGTGCAAAAAGAGCTTGGCTTTAACCTCATTTTTCTGCCCGTGAGGGGTAGTCTGGAAAAAGCCCTGATGCAAATACCGGACAATGCGGATGCAGTCTATATTCCTCCGCTTACTCGATTTGGCAATCAGGATTTACAAGCTTTTGCCAACGGTTTGATTAAGAAAAAATTGCCCAGCTTTTCACTGTTAGGAAGAAAAGGGCTTGAGGTAGGTTTTATGGCCACTTTGAATGGTCGGGAAATAGATTCTCTTCGCTTTTCACGCCGTATAGCGCTGCTGGTGCAAAG
>JAUXCJ010000118.1 GCA_030618965.1 Thiomargarita sp. | reverse complement strand
GCCAATGCTGTTCTGTCAGACATTGAATTATTTGACGCAGCATTTTTTGATTTCAATCCTAGAGAAGCGGAAACAACTGATCCGCAACACCGCATTTTTTTAGAATGTGCCTGGGAAGCCATTGAAATTTCTGGTTATGCGGCTAAAACTGACCAAAATCCTATTGGGGTTTATGCTGGGGTAGGTATGAGTGCTTACCTACTTAGTAACCTTTATCCAGGTATGGATTCCTCAAATTTAAGTGGCCTGTTTTCGTTGGGGATTAGCAATGATAAAGATTACCTGCCAACGCGAGTGTCTTACAAATTGAATCTAAAAGGACCAAGTATCAATGTTCAAACGGCTTGTTCAACTTCATTAGTCGCGGTCCATTTGGCTTGCCAAAGTTTGCTCAATGGCGAATGTGATATAGCTTTGGCGGGTGGCGTGTCGATTATGAATTTGTCTAAGGCGGGGTATTTCTATCAAGAGGGTATGATTCTTTCTCCTGATGGACACTGCCGCGCTTTTGATGCTAAAGCTAAAGGCACAGTCAGTGGCGATGGTGTGGGTATTGTGGTTTTGAAAAGATTAGAGGAGGCGATAGAAGATGGGGATTATATCCATGCGATTATCAAAGGTTCTGCGGTTAATAATGATGGTTCTTTGAAAATTGGTTATACTGCGCCGAGTATTGAGGGACAAGCGGCTGTGATTTCAGAGGCGCAAGCGATTGCAGAAATTGAAGCTGATACGATTTCCTATATAGAAGCCCACGGCACAGGCACCGAGTTAGGCGATCCCATTGAAATTGCTGCGTTAAATAAAGTCTTTAGGGCCACAACTGATAAAAAGAACTTTTGTGCAATAGGTTCTGTAAAAACTAACTTTGGACATACAAATGCTGCTGCTGGTGTAGCAGGTTTGATTAAAACAGTTCTAGCTCTGAAACATCAGCAATTGCCACCAAGTTTACATTTTGAACAACCCAATCCCCAAATTGATTTTGCTAATAGTCCCTTTTATGTTAATAGCACTTTATCAGAATGGGAAACCAACGAAATCCCTCGTCGTGCTGGGGTGAGTTCTTTTGGCATCGGCGGAACCAATGCACATGTTGTCCTTGAAGAAGCCCCAGCCCAAACTCCTTCTGGACAATCTCGCCCTTCGCAACTGTTGTTAATTTCAGCCAAAACCCCATCGGCTTTGGAAACTGCAACGAGCAATTTGGCAAGCTATTTAGAGCAGCATCCTGATGTCAAGCTTGCTGATGTTGCTTACAGCTTGAGTGAAGGTCGTCGTGCTTTTAAGCATAGACACATGCTAGTGTGCCAAAACCTTGACGAGGCTAGGACTGCACTTGGTACTTTTGATGCCGCTGGTAACATTCAGACGGAAGAAAACCAAGCTGTGGTGTTTATGTTTTCTGGGCAAGGGTCACAATATGTGAATATGGCTTTGGGACTTTACCAGGAAGAGCCAGTTTTTCGAGAACAAGTTGATTTATGTGCAGAATACTTAAAACCCCATTTAAATCTTGACTTGCGTCAAATCCTATATCCAAAAGAACCAGAAAGTCAGCAATTAAATCAGACAGCAATAACACAATCAGCTCTTTTTGTGATTGAATATGCCCTTGCGAAATTATGGATGAGCTGGGGAGTATATCCAGAAGCCATGATTGGTCATAGTATTGGTGAATATGTAGCAGCTTGTTTATCGAGTGTATTTTCTTTGGAAGATGCTTTAGCATTGGTTGCAGCACGCGGACAAATGATGCAAAAAATGCCGCCAGGTACAATGCTTAGTATCTCATTACCAGAAGAAAAAGTGCAATCATTTTTGGGTAATGGAGTTTCTCTTGCGGCTATTAATACTCCTGATTTGTGCGTGGTTTCAGGTAATACAGAAGCGGTGGAGAGATTAGAAAAACAGTTAATTGAACAAGATGTGGAATGTCGCCGTTTGCACACTTCCCATGCTTTCCATTCTGAAATGATGGAACCGGTTTTGTCCTCATTTACAGAAAGGACTAAACAAGTAAATTTTAGTACTCCACAAATTCCTTATATATCTAATGTGACTGGTACTTGGATTACGGCTGCCCAAGCAACCGATCCAAACTATTGGGCGAAACATCTGCGACAAACTGTGCGTTTTGCAGATGGGATGCAAGAATTATTGAAAAATTCAAGGCGAATTCTGCTTGAAGTTGGTCCAGGACGGACATTAATGACACTTGCAAGACGACATCCCGATAAAGTTGCAGAACAAGTGGTGTTAAATTCATTAGGCCATCCACAAGAGAAACAATCGGATATTGCATTTTTATTGAATACGGTGGGTAAACTATGGCTGGCAGGCGGACAAGTGGATTGGTCAGAATTTTATAGCAACGAGCAGCGTCATTGTCTGCCCTTACCAACTTACCCGTTTGAGCGTCAGCGTTACTGGGTTGACCCTCCTAAACATGAGGTTCGTACAGCTCAAACAGCTCAAGTATCACTTGAGAAAAAGTCAGATATTGCCGATTGGTTTTATGTGCCTTATTGGAAACCTTCAGTGTTACCAGTAAGTGCGGAAAATTTGGAGACATCATGGTTGGTATTCACTGATAGTTGTGGTATTGGGACGCAACTTATTGAAAAAATTAGAAACAGTAATGGAGAAATTATTACAGTAACTATTGGATCAACATTTTCTAAGCTGGGTGAGTACGACTATAGTGTGAATCCTCGACAAACTGAAGATTATAACAGCTTGATTAAAGAACTGCGTAGCCGTAATAAACTCCCGCAAAGAATTGTTCATTTATGGTCTGTGACACCGAATGTTCACAAAGAATTGAGCCTTGAAAGGCTTGATGCTGCACAAGACTTAGGATTTTACAGTTTACTGTTTTTAGCACAAGCCCTTGGAAAAAATAATATAACTGATGAAATTGAAATTTCTGTGTTGTCAAACAACATGCAATCTGTCACCGGTGAAGAGCTACTGCACCCAGAAAAATCGACTATTCTTGGCCCGGTTAAAGTAATTGGACAAGAATATCCCAACCTTAATTGTCGTCACATTGATATTATTATTCCATCATCAGGGGATAATGATAAACCCTCTTTATTCAAGAAATTGGGTCTTGGGATGTTATCTCCAGATTTATCCGAAAAAACTGGGATTGATCTGGTCGATCAGTTGTTTGCTGAGTTGACAAGCAAAACTTCTGAGCAACTAATAGCTTATCGTGGCAAACAGCGTTGGGTGCAAAGCTTTGAACCAGTTCGATTGGAGAAACCCGTCGAAGATACACAAGTGTTAAGGAAAGAAGGAGTTTATCTTATTACTGGTGGACTTGGCGGTATTGGTATGGTTTTGGCGGAACATTTAGCGAAGACAGTGCAAGCTAAATTGATTTTGATTGGGCGTTCAACTTTTCCCGCAAAAGCAGAGTGGAGCAATTGGCTAAATACTCACAATGAAGATGATGCTGTTAGTCAGAAAATAAAAAAAGTGCAAAACCTTGAAGTCTTGGGTGCTGAAGTTTTGATAGCCAGCGCAGATGTGGCTAATTTTGAACAAATGCAAGAAGTTATAAAAACTACCGAAACTAAATTTGGTCAAATTAATGGGGTTATTCATGCTGCGGGAATTCCTGCTACTGGTGTCATTCAGCAAAAAACGCTAAAAATGGCAGACAGTGTTATAGCACCTAAAGTGAAAGGTACACTGGTTCTTGATCTGCTTTTAAATAAGGCTCACTTAGATTTCTTTGTCTTGTGTTCATCACTTAATTCGCTCTTAGGGGGATTCGGACAGGTTGATTATTGTGGAGCTAATTCCTTTCTTGATGCTTTTACTCATCATCTTTGCCTTCGAGGTACAAAGGCAATTTGTATTAACTGGGATGCTTGGCAAGAAGTCGGGATGGCAGCCAAGACTGCATCAACTGAACTCCAAAAATTACAGACAGAAATGCAAGGCATATTACCCAAAGATGGTATAGATGTTTTTAATCGTGTTTTGCAAACGCCATTGCCCCAAGTTTTGGTATCAAGCTATGATTTTTTGACTTTGCTTGATCAACATATTTTTGAAATGCAACGCATCATAGAAAGTATAGAAAATACTAAAATATCCAAACCGATACACTCACGACCTCAACTAACTAATCCCTATGTTGCACCACAAAATACGCTTGAACAAAAATTAGCCGATATTTGGCAAAAATTCTTAGGGATAGAAAAAATTGGCATTCAAGATGACTTTTTTGAATTGGGGGGCGATTCCCTTCTAGCTATTCAGCTAATTGCTCTGTTACGCAAAGAATTCAAAATGGATTTTCCTGTGCATAGTTTATTAAATGTACCAACAATTGCTGGCTTAGTTGAATTTATTGAACAGAGAATGTCTGATACTTCCAGTACTCAGCAAACCTTACCACCATTCTTGGTTGAATTACAAACTGGAAATCCTGATAAGGCACCGTTGTTTTTAATACATGCACTGGGTGGACATATATATTTATATAGAGATTTAGTCAAACATTTACCCTCAGATTTACCTATTTACGGAATACAAGCAAAAGGATTTGATGGCGAAAGTGAACCATTAACACAAGTTGAGGAAATGGCGAGGTACTATATTGATGAGGGAATCCGTCTGATTCAACCCAAAGGTCCTTATTTTTTAGGTGGTATTTGTTTTGGTGGTCTTCTATCCTTTGAGGTAGCGCAACAACTCCAGAAACAAGGTCAAAAAGTGGCGTTAGTTGCCTTGATGGATAGCCAATTAGCAGGGCAATTGCCGGCTAAAAAATCCGAAGGTGATAATCCAAAAAATCATACCACTAAGACTAAAATATTACTGACAAAATTAGCTTTATCTACATTTTTATTACTATCAAGTAAATGGCGTCGTTTTATTTTTAATAACTTCCTTAGCGACACTGAAATAATCGCTTATCTTCTTGATATGGGAGCGAATGTACCTGTGTCATTAAAGGAATTACGGAAACTTGAACCAGATGAACTGCTACGCCATTTTGTGAAAGCAGCGAATCAAACCGAGAATCCAATGCTTCCAAATTCAGTGAAGGATATTAATCAGGTTCGCCATTTTTTCCAGATATACAAAATCAACATGCAAGCATTATGGGATTATAAAATGCCAATTTATCCTGGTAAAGCTTTATTCTTTCGTGCTATGGATAAGGCAGACTATGTTGCTACTGAAGTTGGTTGGAAAAAATGGGCTGGTGGTGGCTTAGAAATAATCGACGTACCAGGTAATCATTTAACTTTGATTGATTCACCTCATGTCCAAGTCATAATAGAACGGTTGGAAACCGAGTTTGAAAAAGGATAGTCCCTACAAACCAATGCCGGTATTAAAAATCAAAGAGTTATATCCAAAATTCGACCTGATTAAAACACAAAAAAAAGCGTGTGAATTACTATCTGATGTTACGCAGTAAAGTTCCTAG
>JAUXCJ010000047.1 GCA_030618965.1 Thiomargarita sp. | reverse complement strand
TCAACTTAAGTAGATTAATAGTAATTTTAATCAAAAATAAACCTGTAACGTATTGATTCTTAGTTTAGATGAGCCAGGATTTTCAATAAAATCGCAGTAATTTAAGTTAAGTTGACAGTACCTCCAATATAGCTGTCTTAAAAAAAACCTGTACATTTCAATATGGTCCGGCTATCGATTCACAAAGCTTCTGCTCTAATAAAGGAAGAAAAAATTATTTAATGTAGAGGTAATAGACTTCCTTATAATTTCCCATGTAATATACCCATTCATTTTTTATGAAATAATTAATACAAAAATTGCTCAACAACATAAAGTTAAGGAGAATAAATGAAAAATTTATTTTGTGCGACAGTCATACTTTTAATATCTTTTAGCAGCCACGCTATTACTGAATTAATACTAGATCCATCGCCTCAAGCGACCTCCAATACGTGCCAATCTTATTCCATAGCCTTCTCTCTTGCACAATCAGGCTTATGGCCAGAAACAATAGAAAGCCCAAAACAGCTAAGAGCTCTTGAGCAACGAGTCAGAACCGAAATAAATCTAGTCGCTAAGCAAGATGAAAATAAAACACCTTACCACCACGACGTGTGGGCGAAAGCAGTTAAAAGAGTATCTTCCAACAATTTAAAACTTAAACGGTTTTACACTGAAAGTCCGAATGCATATTACAAAAAGATAGCATCTATTACAGGAATGACCTCATCAGAAATTTTGAGTGGACCAATATCAGCCCTGCTAGTTAAAGCCCCAATCATGACATCAGTTACCACACTTGAAAATAATGATTATGCAGATGGACATATCATCACAATTTTAGGTTTGACAGAAGATGTCCCAAAAAATAGGTCACTCGCAAGCATGAATCAAAATATTTTAGCATTAAACTCAGCAGTTAAATCTGGCGCAAAAACTTTCAATATTTGTAGTGAAGATATAACATCAGGGGACAAGAAATACTCTGCATCTCTGTCCCTAGCAACAAATTACAAGGTCAAGCAATGGGGTGCAAAATACTTATTAATGTGGATTGAAAAAAATTAACTTTTTCAAAAAACAATTACGTCTTTAAGGAAATACTCTCCTTTTCAAGCCAACTAAAAATCACAAGATTAAGACATGCTCACTATTTTTTAAAGAAGACATCGACGACCGCAAGAGTACAAATATCATAAGGGTGTTTTTCGTTTTAATTCATTAAGCATAGGGAAACTAATCATGCTTCAAACACTTGCAAAAATCCGCTTCATTCTATCTTTCGCCTGTGCAATCTCATTACTTTCTCCCCCTGCTTTAGCAAACACTGACGTAACTTCAAACCCCGTACTCAACTATTACAAGCGTCAAATTGAAGAACTTGCGCAATACGACATTAACCAAACAACCACTTCAGCAATGACACTAGTAGAGGGCGTTAGGCAGGATTCACTCCAACTAGAACATATAATCCGAAATACCCGAAAAGAAGTTCTCACCTTTCACAACTCTATAATTCACGGCTCTATACCAGCACTAACGTGTAATGAAAAAAGCGACGATGTTGTAGCAACAACTGGCATTTATCTAACCAACGATATACAGACCATGCAAAATCGCTGGTCACGTCTAATTGAAACTGACTTCCTCTTTGTTAATCTTTTAATGGATAGCCGAGCACTAGTTAAAGGATTGAAGAGTAAAGACCCTACAATTCCAGTCAAAAAATACTGCAATGCACTTCGACCATCAGTGAAAGCACTCGAGTGTTTCTACGATAAGTCACAAAATGTAAAATCCTGTGCAAAAGAATATTCTAAAGCTATTGGCAATGACATAATAATAGGCAACTTTTATATTGCTGAACGCCAACTACTCAGCACTACCTCACCATTTCTTGCTATTGAAGTTAAAAACAAGCTTAACTCAATCAACCGACTTGTTAATGATCGTGATGTCATTCTTGACGTGCTTGTAGAAGGGTTCACCCAAGCAATAAAAAGCCAAGCGGAATATCAAAGCAGTTTGGCCATTGCACATGTAGTTGGACAAATGGATGAGTGGGTAGTAAAAGCTTTTGGTATTAACCCAACAGCTGCGAAAACACTTATAACAGCTGCAGTTTACAACAAACCAGTACCTTATTCTACAAGTGAGTTAGTAGACACTGCCGCCAAAGAAATGGGGACAGAAGCGGATATAGCTCGTATCCAAGCTAATTTGATGACCGCCAAAAAATTTCGATCAGACGTCCTTGCGGCAATAGCGAGTATCAAGAGTCTTGGCCTAGAAAACATTAAAAAAGAAGCTTTTGATACAGCAAAGGCCTATGTAGAACAATCCCTTAATAACGTGGGTAACTCAATTGAATCTCCCCGACTCGTCGTACGTGGAAAGCTAAATGGTCAATACACTAAAAAAGGCGAAGCACTATATAACATTTCATTGCACCTACAAATACCAAGTTTACGAACGACAAAAATCATATTAAAAAGCAAATTTTCTAACGGTAAAAATAACCCTTTATTTTGTAAAAACACCACTCCATGCAAAGATCACAGTAAAGCAACATATGAAGAGCATAACCTAAATATAAACATCCGAAACGTCATACAGCTGCCAAATAAAAAAGGTTGGCAGCTGTATAGCCTACGCTATGACCCCATAAACTCGATGGTAGTACTTGATGGTGAACAACTCAACCAGATTTTACGTGCCTACGGCGTACTTGTTCCATTTGAAATAAGCGGTGAAAACGTCAGTTTTAAAACATCAAACAACTTGAAGCGTATCGATATCACTGCAACAGCAATTAATCCTTTTTTTCCTAGCACCCCTATATCAATTACCATCCCTCTACTAAAAGATGGAAAATTGGTTTCGCCTATCGATATCAACAAAAACATCGCAAACCAGCTTAACCAAAAGTTGATTCAAAAACATGCTGCAGACTGGTTCTCATCGCTTAAAATCGTCAAAAAATCTCACGAGCAAGTAAACGAACTAATTGCTCTCATACCTAATAACAACATCAAGATTGTGCCAGTCACTACTGACGATTCAAAACTGGATAATAAACACAAACATTGGGCCAACCAAATCATCGGCTATGACGTAATCGCATCTTTTACTATCAAAAGTGGTGAACCAGATTTGCAGAAATGGCTTCCATCAACGCCAATGAAGCTCACCCTCCGCATAACCCAAAACGGTCTGCGATTAAATACTAACAATCTAAGCAGCGTATTTGAAAAACAACTAAGAATAGCCTCTCGTCGTCATATAGAAACTTTCATCACTGGACTTGGTTTACAAAAGATATCTAAGGATGCTTTGTCTTTGGTTTCTCCTTACTTTACTGTCGTGGATAATAACCTCACGATGAAAATTGATTTCTCCATCAGTGGCCGATTCGTTGGTTGTGATATCACAAAGCCTGCAAGCTCGACTTTTCCGTTTGATGATATTAAAGAGACACTAAAGATTACTGCCAACGACATTAACAATGAAATAGAAGACTGTGCAAAGAAAATTGCCATTAACAAACTGGATAACTTACTCAGCCAAGGTAATATCGAACTATTCGGAGTATCTCTATCAAAAGCCTCTGAAGCATCACCTCTAGGCAATCAGCAATTTCAATTTGATGCACTACTAAAAGACACTGATTCACAAACTAAGCAGATCATTAACGGGCTCATCTTTGATGTAAATAAATTAGACGTTAGCTTCAGGCAAGTCAAAAATATGCCCGAAGTCTCTAAAGCGCTTGGCAAAATTATAACACACAGGCTCTATAAATTAGTTGGCAAAAAACACCTGGAACTTGAGAGCCCTTCCTTATCTGAATATGGTTATTCGTTCAACCCAACCCTCAAAAAAATCCCATACATTGGTGAACTAAGCCTTGAGCGAATCACCATTGGCAAAACCACCAGAACCAATGACCTTGATAATTATCTAAAAAAATCACTTAAAACAGCTGTGAACAAAGCACTTAAAACAACATTAAATCGTAACCTAAATATACCAGATATTGGCCCCATCCAAGGTATAGATGTTGGTAGTGTCGGCTTTGGCAGCCAAGGTATTGAACTTAGCTTCAATGGAAATCTTCAGTTACCACAGAACACAGAAATTCCAGTTGAAGTTCACGTATTACCTCTTGGTTGTAACGTCCAACCTAACAGAGAAAACTCCTGTGTCACGTTAGACATAACGAAAGGCATTATCCAAAACTTCCTCGCTATCATGGAGAAGTTCATCCCACTTAAGTTCCCAAATTCACCAATACAATTCATTCCTAAACCCCGCCCTATCTTTATTCCAGATGTCGAGGCCTATGGAATTGAGTTTGGCCTTGTAATTGATCTGAATATAGTAAAAGTGTCAGGTGCTGGCGCGACTATTAGCCACAAAGGCATCTTTCCTCCTAAAAAGATTGGCGCCAACGTTGGAGCAGAAATCCCAATCCCCCCTTTTAGTATTGCCAACCCAGGCGTGACTTATACTTTTGGTAACGGAGGGGGGTTTGGTATCAATGGCCAAATCACTTTTGCAAAAAAAGAGATTGCTAAAATACTTCATATACGTGGTGAATTAAATGTAACGGATATAAAAACGCTCGAATTTACTCTAGATGGAGATATGGTTCTAGCCGATACACTATCAGTTTACACAACTACCGGTTACGCTCGGCTTCTAAAAAATCCGCTAGTTGAATATGAGTCGGGAACTTCGCCTGCCATAGCTGCAATTATTGATGCTAAAAATTCAGGCCGCCTCGATGGGCCGGGGCGTTTTGCGGAAACGAAAAGTTCACTCAAAATTCTTGGCCTAAAGATTACTGACTCAGAATACCGTATCGCTGCACCCACCGATGAAGATAGAGATGGCGTCATGTCTTTTAAAGGCTATCAAACTTTATTGATTGGTGACGCAAATTTAAAAGTAGGCTCTGGTCTATTATTGCAAAACCCCTTTGCAGAAGCTGATATGAAAGTAAAAGTCGGCGGCTGGGATGTTATGAAAGGTGGCCTTAAGGTAAATATGTCGCATGCACACCTAAACTTTAAGGCTCTAGGCATCAAAATTAATGTAATCACCCCTAGTGTCAACGGACTGACACCAAGCTTGTTGGCAAAGATCCTAGCAGACTTACTTAAAATTGATTTAAAAAGCTTACTTAAAAACCCAAATCTAAAAGAAATTACAATTTCTCTTGTGAACGCTGATGGTACTCCAGGAGGCACCCCAGGCCAGCCACCTACGCCAGCAAAAGGGGGAGGTTCTGATGGGATTGCTGCCCCTCCAAGTGGAGGTACTCGAGCCCCTAACACAGCTCCCGAGCCATCATCAACCGGTGAGAATAAACAGTCTAAAGAGAAACCAGAAGAAGGCAAAAGAAATAAAATTCATGAAACGGAGCCTCTAGCCGATGGTTATTACGGATGTTTGGAAATGCTGCCTAAGCGATACGAATTCTGGCGTATTTATGGAGCATATGATTCGAAGGAACACCTAGGACACAAACATAAAAAGAACCAATCCAACTATCAAAATGCGGTTGAAGACTGGCATGCAGCTACATTCTTAAATAGTACTTCAATGTTTAAAGGCCCTATTTACGATGCTAAAGGAAACAAGATTGATTCAAACACCCCCGCCCTTTTTTGCAATGGAAACAGTATAAATGATGAAGAGTGGATCCCGATTTCAGCTCGACAAAAAATTCAGTACGACCAGTATGCTAAATACAATTGCAGCACCGAAAACACCATGGACATCTTAATAACTGGTTACGACAAAGCAACTTGGAATGAAGATGGTCATGGCTATTATTGTGGCCAAATACCTTCTGGTGCGGGCGTTGATTTCAAGGCAAACCGTAAATTCGAACCGAAAAATGATTTCGAACGCAATGAAGACATAGCTAAGGCAATTGAACGCAAAAGCTCAGTATATGATGCCACCCAATATGAACAAATTAAACTTGAACTCTACAATCGAGTGAAATCACAATTCCCTGCTGGTGCGCGCCCAGTTTATGACCACGAACAAACTAAACTTATGTTCGACCATCCATGTTGGATATGCTGGTCAAATAAATCAACAATCACTATACAGGTACATTTTGAACCTGCATCAGACACCCTTACGTGGAAACAATCATTTCACCTAATTTACAACCACAGCAACAAAAACATCTATTATGTTTCAATGTGTCAACCGACTGAAAAAAATGCGTACCTAGATAGTTATGACTACAGTGGTAACGCCTTCCAACAATACTGTCGTACCGAAGCTCAGAGCATAGGGCATGTCAAAAACATATTAGGCAAGGGACAGCGAGCGAAACAACTTCGTAAAGAACTAACACACAAGAAAGCTTGGCTCAATGCCGCTGAATACTATTACCTACTGGAAAGACGTGCGATTCGTATTTTCAATAACCTAGAACCTGATGATACTCTATCGGAAGCATTCAACATATCATACAAAGGCAAACAGTTTTCTGTTCAGCTATTCCAATTAGTAACTGGTGGGGAGGAGAGCCGAGAGTACTATATCACTGAGCACGCCACTCAAAAAGAGGCAACCATACTCTCCTTTGAAGCCGGACACCCATTAATTAAGTGGCTGGATACCGAGCAGCGTAACAGCCTACTCATTGAATACTTCAATAATAGGGAATTAGAGTTAGCTTATGAAGACTTTCCGCTTCGCCGGTTAATTCTTTTGGATGATAGCTATGTTGGCAACTACAACAATAATGATTTGAGAACCATCTGGATAGCTCCATCTGAAAAAAATACTGTTATTCGCCACGTCAATATCGAAAACAATGACCCCTATACTAGCCGCCCACTCTCTCGAGACATTTTGAAAAATATCTTTTCTCAGTACTTTGATAGGTTCATTGAGCATGACTGGCAGCGCATAGCATTTGGGCTGGCCCCCTACTCAAAGAAGGAAATCGCTTTACTCATTGATAAACAACAAGTCTATATTGGAATAGCAGAAAAGTCGGAAAATGAACACCTGTTTGAGAATCCAGTTCACCGAAATAGTCCTACGTTAGCATTAGATACGCTTAATAGTTGTTTTGGTGGTGAGCTAAAAAAACCTGAGCTTCTCAGTCTTCTACTAAGACCAGATGACAACTTTAATAAAAAACTCAGTAACGGACAATTCACCTACGTCCATCCCTTAGTAACTATACTGGCAAATTGCAAACCAGGGAGTCAATAATGTTGTTTACACGTAATAATTTGATGCATTCAATTGTACTGTTTAGAAGTAATGCTTTGAAGTTCAACTTTCATATTATAGATAAGCACTTTAGGATGAACAT
>JAUXCJ010000008.1 GCA_030618965.1 Thiomargarita sp. | reverse complement strand
TTCTATAAAGAAGATCCAGTTCATATTGATGTTCCTTTGAATAAATCAAATAAACTAAAATGGAAGACATACCGCAAGAATTGTGCAATAGAATTTGCCAACGCAATGCCAGTATGGAGACTCGGGGCTAAAAAATTAATTGGGCTCTGAGTAAAATGAATTGATTTTGATAGGTTTAATCAGAAATATAGCCAAAATTAAAATACAACAAGCACTACACAATTTGAACAGAATATCTGTGAGGTGAATGTCATGTCTATTACTGAATTAACGAGGATTGCTAGAGAGCAATCTAAAACCAGAACTAATTGAGAAGTGGCATCGTCATAAATTATTTTCACACTCAGATTCGTAAGGAGAGAAGCTATGTTATGGCAAGATATTAGGGAAAAACATCCATCTAAATGGCTAGTGATAGAAGCCAAAAAATTCCACCAAACAGATGATGAGTTTGTCGTAGAAGATATGGAAGTGCTTGATATTTTTGATAAGTCTTTTGATGCTTATGATGAATATCGAACCTTGCATAGAGAAAATCCTAGCAAGGAGTTTTTATTTGCGAACACTGAAATGCCCATCTTGGAAATTCCGACAACTCAATGGATGGGAGTCAGAACTTGATAAATTTTGAACTACGAAAGAAATTACCTTTTATAAGCATAACTGTTGTGCATAACGGTATTGAGTTCAAAATCGACAATGTATTAGTTGATACTGGTTCAGCCGCAACTATATTTGCATCAGATTACATTCGCAAATTTGGAATCGAATCTGAACCAGAGGATAAAGTTAGAAAAATTGTTGGTGTTGGAGGAAACGAGTATGTTATTGAAAAGATAATTGATGCCATAATTATTGACGGTGTTTCGATTGCAGACAGCATAATACAAGTTGGTGAGATGGATTATGGTTTTGGGATTAACGGAATTATTGGTGGTGATTTCTTAATGAGGACAAAAATGGTCATAGACTACGATAAATGTGCGATATTGATTAAGCACGTATCCAGCTAGCTAAAACCAACGCAACTTAAACTCCTTCAACAAACACTACACAATTTGAACAGAATAATGTGAGGTGAATGTTATGTCTATTACTGAATTAACGAGGATTGCTAGAGAGCAATCTAAAACCAGAACTCACTCACAACTAATTACCTTTCTCATTGATAAAGCATTTAATGTGTTTTTTCATCATAAATAGGACAATATCATGTTAGCTGTTGAAGGTGTTTATCAAAATGGCCATTTACTCTTACCAAAAGAAGTGAAATTTAATCAACCTGTTAAAGTTATAGTAACTTTCTTATAAACTGAAAAGATTACACATAATGATAATAAATCCGAAAAATTAATTGCTGAACTATATTCAAATGATAAAATTATGCTTAAACAAGCACAAGATTTATTAAACCATAGTAATTGGCAAGATACAGTAGTGTTCTTAGAACAACAAGGTTGCCAATTATATTATGATAAAGATGATTTGGAAGAGGATTTAGAAACTTTAGCTTTAGTACAGGAAAATTCATAATGAAGACTATTGTTTCAAATACGTCACCTCTTCGTTATTTAACTTGTATTGGTGAGCAGGATTTATTGCCACAATTATTTGGAAATATATTTATACCAAAAGCTGTTTATCAAGAATTAACGCATAAAAATGCTCCAGATTCGGTTCATAAATACTTTCAGTCGTTGCCCACTTGGATTGAAGTTTGTGAGGTGGAAATATCTAATAATGATAAAAGTTCGTTATTTCACTTAGATATTGGAGAAATTGAGGCTATTATTTTGGCTAAAGAAAAGTTTGTTATTAATGGATGAAAAGAAAGGGCGATTGACTGCAAAAGAACAAGATTTAATAGTTATGGGTGTATTAGGTGTATTGGAACTGGCAAATCGTCAACAAAAAATTGATTTACCACAAGCTATTGAGAAACTACTGCGAACTAATATTAAAATTTCACCTTCGAGGATCTTGCAAAACTCCGAAAATCTAGTTTTTTATCTTTTCAAAATACTATTCGAGTAGTATAAGAATTAAAATTCATAACTAAAGCAAGCAAAAAACTGGAAATGACAAGATGAGCTCATTAAAAGATACTTTATCCCAACTAGGTTGGCGGTTCGAGGAAGCTTGTTTCCCTGGCTGCAAGAAGAATTCGGAGATTTGACGAAGAAACAACAATTAGTTATAACTGTGTTGGAAATCATTAGGATAGAAGAATATCTGCCAGCTCACAGTGGTCTTCCAGGTCGCCCAATTTCTGACCGAGTAGCTATTGCTAGAGCTTTTGTTGCTAAAGCAATAGACGATATGCCAACAACCAGAATCTTGTTAGATCGTTTATCTAGTGATATTGTTCTTCGTCGACTCTGTGGCTGGGAAAAACGGAATGAAATTCCAAGTGAAGCTACCTTTTCCCGTGCGTTTGCAGAGTTTTCATAAAGTCAACTACCTCAAGAAATACACGAGACTTTGATTAAAAATACTTATGAACAAAGAATCGTTGGGCATATTTCAAGAGATGCTTTCTAGGCAAAAGTTTTTTGAAAAAAAACTTTTGCCTAGAACGGAAATAGAAGCTCGTGAAAAGCCAGTTAAAAAGGAAACCCAAGTGAAACCTAAACGAAAACGTGGTCGTCCCAAGAAGGGAGAACAAGTTGTTAAAGAACCTACTCGCCTACAACGTCAAGAAAAAATGAGTCTTGAAGAAATGCTTGAGGACCTACCAAAGGACTGTGATGTTGGTTCCAAGAAAAATAGCAAGGGCTATAAAGAGACTTGGATAGGTTATAAACTTCATATTGACACCGCAGACGGTCAAGTCCCCATTTCCTGTGTGTTAAGCTCGGCATCGACACATGACAGTCAAGTGGCTATCCCTCTAGCCGAAATTACACAGAAACGAATCACAAATCTTTATGATTTGATGGATTCCGCTTACGATGCCGAAGAAATTAAGAAAAAAAGCTTTCGAGGATAAAGTTTTTTGCAAAAAAACCCTCGAAGACTTAGGTCAGGTTCCCATTATAGCTATCAATCCCCGCCGTGATAAAGTTTTTAAAGAAGAGTTGGAAGCGGAACGCTCCCGATTAGAACTGATTCATTTTGAGTTACCTGAAACGGTTTCGAGGAAAAAGTTTTTTTTCAAAAAACTTTTTCCTCGAAAGCTATCGTGAAAGAAGTGCGGCAGAACGAGTCAATGGTAGATTAAAAGATGAGTTTGGGGGACGCCACGTCCGAGTCCGAGGTCATGCTAAGGTTTTATCTCATCTCATGTTTGGGATATTAGTAGTGACAGTGGATCACACGTGCGATTGGTAACTTAAATAATATTACCTAATAAAAACAATATATTGAATTAAAATAGCTTCAATAGGTAGGGATAGTTGTGTCCAAAAACTAGCTATTTTAGCTGATTTTTAGAAAAACTATCTTGAATCGCTAAAAATTCTAATTCTTCTTCACGCTACAGAAGAAAATACCAAGTTGTTGCCTCTGTTTTACACACTCTTTGTAGGATACAAAAATAATTTTGCAAGAGGCTCACAAGTTAAAAATAGTTTTTTTGATTTTTTAAATGGTCAAGTTTTTGACTTCCCTAAATTGTCATTATTTGCTTCTTAAATTCCACAACTAAAAGAGGATACCTATAGCTATATTAATAAGTTAAAACGCCTAATTGGTTTTTCACGCCAGCCCCGCCTGCGTAAGCTTTACACCCTCGAAGGACATGTTGACGACATTAACGCCGTCACCTTCACCCCCGATTCCAAGCGCGTGGTGACTGGCAGTAGCTACCAGACATCCCTGTACATGTACCAAAGTGCTGGCGACTTGCGCCTCTGGCAAGTAGACAACGGCAAGCAGCTTGCTACACTCAAAGGCCACAACGATAAAGTGTATGCTGTAGCCATCTCACCTCAAGACGGCACCATCGCTTCTGGCAGTAAAAGCTCTATCCGTATGTGGGATGGGCGCAGCGAGCGGAGACCTTATCAAAATCTTAGCCACTAGAGACAGTTATGGGGTAGAAGTGGAAGTGGGTAGTCTTTCATTTAGTCCGGATGGGCGTTCTTTATTGTCCAGTTCTTACAGTAATTACATACATAACTATGAAGACGTCTACTCAGTTCCCAGCGGCAAAGAACTGCTCACCTACAGAGGCCAGAAGGGCGTCGTACTCGCAACCGCCATCAGCCCCGATGGACGCTGGGCGGCGACTGGTGGCGGTAATAATCACGAAATTCATATCTGGAACCTGCACTCTGGCAAACTCAAACAGCGTCTAGTCGGCGTGGGAGCCAGTACTGGGTCGGTAGGATTTTCTCAAGATGGCAAGAGATTGGCTTGGGGTAGAGGAACATATGGGGGGTGGGGGGACCTAGAATACCGCCTCACCCTCCCCACTCCTGATCGTCCACTTGGCGTACCGAAATCACTCAAGCAAGACAAGAAGTATGACTTAAATCTGATGTCGATTGACAGTGCTAATGCCCTTCCCACGGAAGGAAAACTTTTAGTAATTGTAGCAAAAATTGGCGATTACTATCACGTTCGTATTTTTGATGAGAATGGAAACCAGATCATTGACAAAGGGAAGGATGAATTTTTACCCGACCAATCGCTTATTTATTCGTTAGAGACATCGCTTCGCAATCTATCAGTGATTAACAAGAGAGTAAAAAATGATCTTTTACACAAGATTACATCAAATTTAGGTATTAACCAAGAAAACAACTACATTAGCACCCAAGGAAAATGGGGTGACTGGAGTTTACGCTTACCTTTACCCAGAGGCTTCAATCGCCTCCCCAAAGGGGCCAAACTAGAAATTCGCAACCAAAACAACATTGAAGCCAGCATTCAACGAGATGGTTATGTCCACAGTTCCTTTACCTTCACTCCTAACGGACAAACAATTATTAGTGGCGGAAGCAACGGAGTCCTCACCGCCTACGACCGCGCTGGCAATAAACTCGGCGACTACATCGGTCACACTATGGATATAACGGCGATAGCTGTATCCCCCGATGGCCGCTTATTAGCTTCCGCCAGTACTGATCAAACCGTGCGTCTTTGGAATTTGGAGACCCGCGAAAATCTACTCACTATCTTTCACACCAGCAATGGCGAATGGGTGGCATGGACTCCCAGCGGCTATTACACTGCTTCGCCCAACGGCGATAAAATGGTCGGCTGGCAGATTAACCGAGGCGTAGATAAAGCCGCCGATTATATCAATACCGAACAAGTTCGTCATCACTTTTATCGTCCTGATATTGTTGATAATACCATCATATATCGGAGTCATGAACAAGCCCTCGCCCACGCCGCGAACCACGGCAAGCCGATAGGCGAGGGTGAGTAGCCAAGTAGGGTGGGTAACGGCTTTATCGTTGCCCACCTGATTAAATCAAAAAATTGTCTGAACCATGATTAAAAGATTAAAAGGATTAAAAACCAAAAAATCATGCCAATCATTTAAATCCTTTAAAATCAAGGTTCAGACTAAAAATAATAAATCAACCTAAAATAAGCCTTATTGCCACTGCCACTATTTTCACCAAGTTCACTCTCACTATCACCATAAGGCAAATCAAGCCAGCCAATCAATTGCACATTTTCCAGCCAATCATAAATGCCACGAATTTGAAAAAGTCCACTGCTATCGTGCAAATTGCCAATCCAGTTGGTGTGGAAATTAAATAAGGGTGTCAATTCTATTTGTAAGCCACTACCGAGATAATTGCGGTTTCGTGTAAAAATTTCACCACGCTCTAAACGGCTTTGTAAAGCTACATTTAGATTTAGCTGTTTTTCTCCAACTCCATTACGGAAATATTCAAGATAACCATAAAAATTTTTCTTAAACCAATTCCAGGAATAATCCATATTAGTCACAACAGAAATCGCTGTGCGCCCCTCTTTTAAGCGTGTCGCACTAATATCGAAACGCCAAAGTGCTTCAAAAATATCCTTAGTCAGCCCGAATCCGAACACATTTTCATCAAAATTACGCGCAGCCAGCAAATCAATATCCCACTGTTCCCAATATCTGCCATGATATTTAAAGGCAAGGCTACTTTCTTCGCTATCAACTTGATTAGTCTCAATATTGCGGCGTGGCAATAAAATCATTTGTATATCATCATCATTTTCAAACAGCCATTGCCCATACAGCATATCATCACCGGTTTTATAATCCTTATCAATTTCTGTAGGCGAAAAAGGACTAAAAATATCAAGCGGTTGAAAAATAAAACCATGTCCCCAACTGACAGCTTGTCGCCCAAAGCGAAGAATTAAGGCTTCGCCATTGTAACCCACAAATAGACGATCTAAACGCTGTACAGCCTCCAATTTTTCACTATTTCCCCATTCATCCGTTAGCCTAAATAAGCGACGCTTATCTTTAGTCAGTGTTGGAACTACGGCTAAACCAGCATTATTGAGAGCTTGTTTGGTTTTCGGCGTATCACCATAAAGACTTAAAACTTCATAATGAACTTGAGCATCCCATACCCCCCAGCGATCTTCCGCAGTCAAACGAAAATCTAGGAAATGATCATATTGCGATTGAGAACCATGCTGGGCATAAAGATGATCATTTTGATAATGAGTTGCGGCGAACTGATATTTAATATGACCGCCGACTTCTTCCGCAATGGCTAAACTACTGACAAATAATAAAAAATAGCCAAATATAAAATCAATGCGCTTGAAGTTCATCACTTTGAATACGACCATCATGCAGTTTTATCAAACGTTTTGAATAGTTCATAACTAATTGATCATGAGTAGAAAATAAAAAAGTGACCTTATGTTCCTCATTCATCGTCCGTAATAGCTGCATTAAAGATTCCGCCGTGTGAGAATCTAAATTAGCCGTAGGCTCATCAGCAAGAATCAAACTGGGGGCTGAAACAATTGCGCGTGCAATGGCAACTCGCTGCTGCTGTCCGCCCGACAAATCCCCTGGACGACGCTTTTCTAACCCTTCCAATCCAACCTCTTTAAGTACCGCAAGGGCTTTTTTAGCACGCTCTTTGGCACTCACACCTTGTAATTGCATTACAAATTCAACATTTTCTTGTGCGCTTAGCACCGGAATTAAATTATAAGATTGGAAAACAAAACCAATTTTATGCAAACGCATTTCAGCGAGGGCTGACTTACTCATTTTATCAACCCGTTCACCATCAATCTCAATTTGACCACGAGTTGGCGTATCCAAACCACTGATAATATTCAGTAAAGTAGTTTTACCAGAACCTGAAGGCCCTGATAAACAAACAAAATCACCTTGTGGAATTTCCAAATCGACATCAATCAAAGCGGGAATAGTGACACTACCTTGCTTATAGGTTTTACTTAATTGATGGCAAGTAATAGTTTTTTTTTTCATAGTTAATCCTCTCAAGAGTTTACTTTAAGGAAGAACTTGACCATAAATTTGGTGTAGTTGGAGTTGCACTCTAATTTAGTAGTTATTAAATGGTTCTGCTCGTTTTATGAGTTCATCTAACCCAGGTTCTTTAAGATTAACTGGTTTGCCTGGGTGAATACAATGAGATGGGCAAATTTCTGCTGCTTCAACCATTTGTGCATAAGTTCCGCTGTTAATGTCACCGATGAATGCTTGTTTGTCTTCATTGTACAAAAATAGCAACTCATTTATTTTTATACAGTCATTGCAGCTAGTACAGAGTGGGCTGTTTATCCAAGCATCTTCACAACCTTCTTCTTCAATTTCTTCAATTTCCTCTTGCTTGGTTTTTTCTACTTGCTTGGTGGAAACAACAGGGGCAGGTGATGTTGTTTTTTTAATCTGGGCAAGTGGTGTGGATGTTGTCAAATCTATATTGAGTAAAACATTGGTCAGCCGTTGCATGACTTCGCTTGCTGTTTGTTGACGAACTTGTTCTAGTTGTTCGCTATGTTCAGTTTGTAAACGCTCACGTTCTGTTTGTGCTTCAGCTTGCAGTGTTTCACGCTCCTTTTGTACGGCTTGATCGACATATTTATTTTGAATCCCTGCCATTTCTTGTAAGCTATGCCAATAATTAAGACGATCTTTGCAGGCAAGAATGAGGGCGCGTGAAACAACTAATTTGCGTAGTTCGCTTTTTTCATTGGTTGCCCAAATAAAGGGTACTCGTTTACAGTCTTCTTTATTATTACAATCAGATAAATAAACATCTACTGGGGTTAAATAGTCGCTGTCATAGTCAACCGGCACGAGGCGAAAATGCTGGTGTATGCGTGGTACAAGCAGGGCATAGTCGGCAAATGTAAAGGCTAATTCGGTGCTGATTATTTCACCAGTTTGATTTTTATATTTAAATGGATGTAATGACCAATCAAGTTCCGGTTGGGGATTGCCTATAAAGTCCATGCGATCTGCGAAAGAATCGCCTGCTTCAGGGTTGATATGAAAAAAAGGATGTGCCCGACTTTCAAGAGCGGCGCCGGAGACAAGCCAAGCATTGATACCATGTGCTGAGTGCTGAACACCGGTGTTGATGATATGTAAACTGGTGCGAGTGGCTTCCAGTGCGGAATAAAATTGTTTCAATAAATGTTGATGTCTGGCGGATGAGGATTGTGAAATCACAGCTTGTCGGTGACTGATACCGAAATAGCTTAATTCTAAGCGATAATTGAGAAATGGGTCTTCATCGGAAGAACTGTAAGGATTGGCATGTGCTCTAAGTCTAACTAGCACATGTACTGGCCGTCCTGAACTCAGTAAACGGGAAAGGGCATTCATAGCAGAACCGGCCACTCTTTCGGCTGATTCTAGTGCAATGACTACTGGTAAAAGTAGCATTTCTTCTTTGGAAAAGGCTTCCCAAGAGAAATGAGCAAACCAAGGATCATGAATCGCTGGGTCATAAATATTGTTAATTTCTAATTGTGCGATTCGTGCTGCACTGAAAACTTTCGCAAATATAGCCGTTTGTTGGTCAAATAAGGCGGTTGCTCTGGCACAAGGCTCAGGGTCACTGATTTCTTCAAAGTCTGGGGTATTTTTTAGCCAATCTCCAGTTAGTCCGCCAAGATTGACACATTTAATTAGAATAGGGTCATCATGTTGTAAATATTCTTCTAAAATTTGTAAGGCTGTTTCAATTCGCTGATGGCGTTCCTTAGTCATGCTGACTGAGCCCCGTGAATGATCCATGACATCGGATAAAGCTAAAGGATCAAAGCGCGAACTTGCGTAGCCGACACTATCGAGTGCCATTTTAGGTTCTATGGATTCATCGGTTTGTCGCCAGTTTATATCTAATAGTGTTTTCAGGCTTAGAATGTGCTTTTTAAGTGTTTCATTAAAATTGGCACGTCTTGGTATCAGGGTGTGTCGTATAGCATGATTTAATAAATGAATAGCGGCATATTGTCCATATCCCAAGAGTTGAGCATTAGGTTCTATATCAGCTAGCAATTGATTAAAATCTGCTTCAAAACGGCTATTATTTTCCTCATCTAAGTTAATTTCCAGTTGTACTGCTTTTCCTGCTTCAATTAATAATGAGCTAGCTAAAATAGGGCCTTCTGTTTCTTTGAGTGTATCACGCAAATATCTTTCGATACGCGATAAATTATCTTTTAAAATACGGGCGTTATCGTCCACTGACTCGTGCATAAAGGTGGAGATGGGCTTGGCTTCTCCGTTGATGTCGAGAAAGAGTGGGTAATTGTAGCGTACTTTTGAGGCATCTCGATAGCTGTGAAGTAGTGCCGGCGCGTAGTCATCACTAACCGTTTCGGTCTTTTCGATGCTACTGGGATCGCCTAAATGAAAATGGCGCAAGGTGTGTAAAATTTCGTCATTATTTAATGTTTCTTGTCCTGATAGTGGAATGCTTGGGATATCTAGCTTATTATCAGGTGCTATTGAGTCTGTTGGCTTTGGTGTTGAGAATCCTAAGTTGAATTCGTAATTGGAATAATCTGAGGCGTTTCTTTGTTCCACTTTTTGTGTGTTCCTTGTTGAGTTGTTTCCCTCCCACCACCGCTGGGAACCTGTTCCACTCTGGAAACCTCCACCCCAGTGGGGGGGATTGAGGGGGGAGGATTTGTTAAATAGCGAACTGATCAAGTGCGGTATTGAGTGCGCCCAATTTTTCTTCCATGCCCATATCTGTGCCTTGACTGGAAAACTCTTCGTAACATGGCACTTCCGGATTGTGATAAAGCAAGCCAATTGGCACGGGACTGTGTTGAGAGCTTATGTCGTAGGCTTTGGACATGTTAGAGGGGTCATGCTCTTGTTGAGTTGGAAATAGGCGAGCTATGTTTTTTTCTACAGTTATGCCTTTTTCGTGAGTCAATAGCATTATCTTGGAAGGATCTTCTTGTAGTTCTGTGAATATGTCTTTGGAATATACGGGGCAGCGTTGGAGAATGCGTATAAAACTAAAGCCTTTGTGATCATGGCCGGCTTTGATTGTTGCATAAAGATGGGCAGGGTTCCAATCGACTGTTTGTGCCAGAAATGAGACGTTACTGATGCCCAGTGTTGTTGTCAGTGGATTATGCGCGGCTAGAATTGTGCCTCCAGGATGGGTATTGGTTTTAAATCCAATCTCGCTTGTTGGTGAGGTTTGGTTTTTTGTTAGCGCGTAAACGTTGTTATCAAAAACTAATACGGTCATATTCATGTTATAGCGCACGGCGTGTATCCAATGGGCGGCTCCGATGGAGAAGCAGTCGCCATCACCTGTTGCTACCCAGATGTCTAGTTCGGGGCGACGTGATTTGATGCCGCAAGCTACTGGCAGCG
>JAUXCJ010000155.1 GCA_030618965.1 Thiomargarita sp. | reverse complement strand
TACTTCATATAAAACTCTCGTCCTTTACGAATTAAATCCGCTTGAGATAACCCATAACGGTCTGGTTTCTTTTGACCTTTGAGCTTACTACTTAAATACTCCCTGTACTTAGTAGTCATTCTGCTTTTCGTGATTGCGGATATTTTTGCCCTAGTCTCTTCTGTATGTGACTTAGCAAAAAATGGATTACGTTCGCCTATACGTTCAATAGATGTTTTTCGATTGTGTTCATTAATAGAGAGGATTTGTAAATTTTCGATAAAATCACCTTCTCCATTAATAATATGATCAACAGCATATCCTTTAGGTACTTGACCATTGTAAAATTCCCAAATTAATCTTGCTTGTCGTTGTTTTGGGTCATTATTTCGACCAATATAGACATTGTTTGGATGTGTTGCATCATTCCAACTATTAAAAGGAAATAAGCTAAGTCCTGCTGATAAATCAGCACGCACATAACCACCTTCTTTTAAAGCAAGCAAATGATCTTCTGTGCATTTAAAAGAACTTCCATCGTCTAAATGAACACAAACAATACGTCTTGTACCCGTTTTAAACGCTGTTGCCATTTTAATTTCTTCTATCCAATAACGCTGATTTTTGTTTTTTAAATTTAGTGCCTTTTCGGATACAGGTCTTGCGGAATAGACAGGAAACATTGTATTAGATTCTGCTAATGTTTTTATGGCAATAGGTTTTCTGCCATCTGCAACAGCAACTTTAGTATCACCTGAAAAGCACAGCCAAGGATGTCCTGTTTCAAATAACATAGTCAGCATTTTGCGCCATAATTCTACCGCTGAGACTTGTTTCCATCTTTTAATTTTGCCTTGTTGCGCTTTGGCTTCGTAGCGTTCATAAGCTTCTGTGAAGTCTTTGCCATATAAGTCATGTAATTCTGGTGCTTCATCTGGAGAGAAGAGTGTCCAATTTTTATTTTCGTGGACTCTAATCATGAACTCATCTGGTATCCAGTTCGCGGTATTCATGTCATGGGTACGGCGGCGTTCATCTCCTGTATTTTTACGCAGTTCTAAAAATTCTTCTATATCAATATGCCAGGTTTCTAGGTAGGCGCAACCAGAACCACGCCTTTTACCAGATTGGTTACAGGCTACAAGGGTATCATTAGCAACCTTCAAAAATGGCACAACTCCCTGACTTTTGCCATTAGTTCCTTTAATATGCGCTCCCATACCGCGTACTGGTGTCCAATCATTACCCAATCCACCAGCAAATTTAGATAATAGGGCGTTATCCTTTAAGGCATCATAAATACCACTTAAATCATCAGGTATTGTAGTTAAAAAACAACTAGATAATTGCGGGCGTAAAGTTCCAGAATTAAACAGCGTTGGGGTGCTGCTCATAAAATCGAATTTTGATAAGAGATTATAAAATTCGATGGCTTGCTGTTCACGGTTTTCTTCATGCAGGCATAAGCCCATTGAGACTCGCATGAAAAAAGCTTGTGGTAATTCAAGGCGAACTCCATCCCAATGAAGAAAATAGCGATCATATAAAGTTTGTAATCCTAAGTAGGTGAAATTTTGATCTCTTTCAACAACCAAGGCTTGACTTAATTTATCTAAGTCAAAATTTCTTAATTCTGGTGATAGCAATTGCTGCTTGATACCAGCCTCAATGTATAATTTGAAATATTCTGGGTAATAATTAGCAGCAGTAATATTCAAACCGACAAAGTTTAATGCTTCTAAGCGTAACCGGTTTAATAGTAACCTTGCTGCTACATAAGTGTAGTTCGGTTCTTTTTCGATTAAGGTGCGCGTGCATAAAATCATCGCGTGGTTAAGATCAGTTTCCGAAATACCATCAAAGATGTTTTTTAGGGTTTCTGTTGTGAGCAACGTCGGATTGACATCTTCTAATCCAGTACAGGCTGCTATTATCTCGGCTTTGAGCTGGTTTTGCTCTAATGGGTGACTATTACCTTGTTTGTCTATGACATAGGTGATTGTCTCTTCTGGTTTTTGAGAGCGTAATTGCGCGTGTTCTTCCCGATAAAGTACATAAGCACGGGCGATTTTATGAAAGCCAGCTCGCATTAGAGCTAGTTCTACTTGATCTTGTATATCCTCAATAGGTACAGTGCCTTCGTCACGCAAATGCCGACTAATGGCGTTAATTACTTGTGTGGTTAGTGATTGTATTACGTTTTGAATCCGATTTGATGCTGTTGCGGTTTTGCCCTCTACAGCTAAAAAAGCCTTATTCATGGCAGCGGCGATTTTATCGGCATCAAAATTGCTGAGTTGCCGATTGCGCTTAATCACATAATGTTGATTTTTATGATCCCATTCAGGTTCTGGGTGGTTTTTGGATGGCATATTGTTATTTGTGTTGTTAATGTTTTAAGTGAAAATGATACATTAGCTAGGACTAAATTGCGAGGTAGCTAAAATATTGATTTTAAAGCACTTGAAAAATATAATGTATTGTCAGCACTGGAAATTTTTTGGTTAAAATATCGGCTGAAATATACCTAAAAAGTGATTATAATCTTTGGGTTAAAATGTTTTATCCTCATAGAGGGGATTTATCAAATCCCCTCTATGAGGATAAAAGAGGGGATTATATTTAGTTTGTAGCGGCAGGCTCAGAATTATCAGGCTTAGTTTGGTCAGTTAACATAGCCACCGGTTTTTCAGGAGGTGGTTGATGTGTTAATATAGTTAATATAGATGAAATATGCTCACGCATGTCACGACGATCAATGATCATATCAATAGCACCATGCTTGAGTAAAAATTCGCTACGTTGAAAGCCTTCTGGTAAAGTTTGGCGTACTGTTTGCTCAATCACACGCGGTCCAGCAAAACCAATTAAGGCATTAGGTTCGGCAATATTAATATCTCCCAACATGGCAAAACTGGCAGAAACGCCGCCCATAGTGGGATCAGTTAATACCGATATAAAAGGTAAACCTTGTTTATTAAGGCGATTGAGTGCGGCGCTGGTTTTGGCCATTTGCATTAGTGAAAACAATGCCTCTTGCATACGCGCACCGCCACTGGATGCAAAGCAGACAAAGGGGATATTATCAGCCATGGCAGCATTGACACCGCGCACAAATTTTTCACCAACGACACTGCCCATTGAGCCGCCCATAAATTTAAATTCAAAGGCACCAACAACGACTGGTACGCCTAAAACTTGACCTTTGATGATTATTAGCGCATCTTTTTCATTAGTTGCCTTTTGTGCGAGCGCGAGACGATCCTTATATTTTTTGTTGTCACGAAATTTGAGACGATCAACTGGGGATAATTCGCTGCCAATTTCTTCACGGGGTTCAGGATCAAAAAAATTATCCAAACGCTGACGCGCCCTAATGCGTAAATGATGACCACATTTAGGGCAAACATTTTGATGACGCTCTAATTCAGGGCTATATAATACGGCTTGACAGACGGGGCATTTACTCCAAACCCCCTCTGGCACATTCCGCCTTGTTTGGCTATCTGTACGGATACGGGCGGGTAATAATTTTTCAAACCAAGTTAGAGGCATAATTTATTCTATAAATAATTTTGTTAAATTAATAATTTTACCACTTTTTTTTTTATAACAATATATACCAAATAGGAAAGCTTATGTCTGACAATTTAGAACAAACTACTGAGGAAATCAGAGAGCGTTTTATTCCCATTAGCCGGCAAGAAATCGTGGCGGATTTATTAGCAGCTCCTCATTGGAAGGCTGAAGAAAACAAGCAATTTGGGGAATTCTGCCAAATTTTTGAAGCTTTGTATCATTACAAATTTCATGCTAACTCCGAAGAATTGAAACACTCTTATGCGCCCTTTAATCCTGATACCGATATTGTCAGTGGGCATGAGTATTCTGAGGAGGAAAAACAAGAACTCAATAATGCCCTTATTAAAGAATTACGTCAATTGCTCAATAATGCCAATTATGAAAAAATGACAGTTGATAAGCTCAATGAGGCTATTAATGCGGAATCCTATTATGGCGTGAATGTTGAGGTAGACTTGGATGATTTTGAAGAAATGGTAGTCTATTATCGCGGCTCAACCACAAAACTTGAGTCTAAACGCATTTGGTACACTCTTTTTATATCTAAAAAAACCATTGAAGTTCCTATTTACCAACGCCTGTTGTTATTGCTTAAATTCAAAACTGAGGAAAACCGGGTTAAGGAGTTGGTGGCGAAACATGGAGAGGATTTTGAAAAGAAGGCGATAAAACAAGTACGGAAATCACGTCAAGCATTGCCAGCAGATTTAACCGAGGGGCATATTTTTATCAAGTTATTTAAGAATCTCCCTCGCACTGATTTAGAAATGCTGTTTCCTAACCAAACTGTGCGACTTAAATTATTTGATAAAATCAAACTTGGGGTAACTAGTGGTGGTGGTATGCTTGCTGGCTTATTTAAGGTAGCTACTGCTTTGACTAATCCGATTGCCTTTTTTGGTGCCTTTTTTGGTTTAATCGGGATTATCGTTCGTCAAATAATGAGCATTTTTAACCAGCGCACTAAGTACATGATGACTTTATCGAAAAATCTGTATTTTCATAATATGGACAATAACATGGGTGTGATTAATTATCTGATTGATATGGCAGAAGAAGAAGAGGGCAAGGAATTTGTTTTAGCTTATTACTTCCTCCATACTCAGCCAGAGAAAAATTACACTCAAGAATCACTGGATAGTGAAATTGAAGCCTATATTAAGGATAAGTACGGTTGCAATATTGATTTTGAAGTTGATGATGGACTCCGTAAATTACGCAAAGAGGGCATTTTGATTGAACAGGAAGGTGGTATTTTAAAAGTGCTGAATTTGCATGATGCGAATGTTTGTTTGGATAATCAATGGGATAATTTTTTTAATCCTGATGAAGAATAGATAGAAATAGGGGCAACCCCCTGTGGTTGCCCTTTTC
>JAUXCJ010000376.1 GCA_030618965.1 Thiomargarita sp. | reverse complement strand
GTTCTCCTAAAAGATGCCCCAATTGTGCTAATGCAAAGGCTGCTATGCCATTACCATTCGGCATGGCATCATCATTAAAGGATTTTGGACGCGAAATTAAACTTTCATGGTTATGCGCGGTGAAATAAAAACCTCCTTGTTCGGTATCGAAAAATTCAGATAATAGAACTTCTGCTAATTCAACCGCAAATTTCATATCTCCGTCGCGCCAACGTGCTTGCAGTAAGTTTAAAATCGCATCCAGTAAAAAGGCGTAGTCGTCCAAATAGGCATTTAAATGCGCTTTGCCATCTTTATAAGTGGCTAATAAGTGTCCGTCAACCCAAAGCGTATTTTTTATAAAATCAAGGGCTTGTTCCGCTGCCTTGATATAATCAGGACGAGCAAAAATCCGTCCAGCCGTCGCCATGCCTTTGATCATTAAAGCATTCCATGAGGTTAAAATCTTTTCATCACGCCCCGGATGTATCCGCCCTTGACGATGTTTAAACAAAATCTGACGCGCCTTATTTAGGCGAGCATCAACTGTTTCAAGCGGTAGATTGAACTGTTTTGCTATATTTTCGCGCTCACGGAAAACATGCAAATGCCAATTGCCTTCAAAATTAGCGGCAAGGTTTAAGCCAAAATGAGCGGAAAATAACGGATAAAGTGTCTCATCTTCATTTAATAAAGCTTTGACTTCATCCTTTGTCCAAACGTAAAACTTGCCTTCTTCGCCTTCTGAATCAGCATCAAGTGTTGAATAAAAGCCACCCTCTGGAGATTGCATTTCACGTATTACCCAATCGGCAGTTTCTAACACAGAGCGCTGGAATAATTCTTTATCCCTTTTATCTTGAGTAATTTGCCAAGCTTGGCTATAAACACTCAAAAACGGCCCATTGTCATACAACATTTTTTCAAAATGGGGAATCATCCACAGTTCATCGACTGAATAGCGGCAAAATCCGCCGCCTAATTGGTCATAAATCCCGCCTAATGCCATTTTTTTCAAACTAAATAGGGCCATTTTTAAACCCTTTTCATCCGCTTCACCTTGTTGAGCAGTCATATTATAATGACGCAACAGACGCTCAATATTGGTAAGCTGAGGAAATTTCGGTGCGCCACCAAAACCGCCCTGTGTATGATCAAAACTTTGCGCCAGTTCAGCACGGGCTAAGTTCAATGGATCTGGATTAATCTCCGCATTAGGTGTGGTTTCCGCCATTCTGCTCAAGGCATTTGCTAATGATTGGGTATGCTCTTTGATTTTGTCTGGAGATTTGCGATAAAGAGCAATAACATTTTGCAATAAATCCGTAAAAGCTGGCATTCCATAGCGTGATTCTGGCGGAAAATAAGTCCCTCCAAAAAAAGGATACTGATCATCAGGACTTAAAAACATCGTCAAAGGCCAACCGCCATGACGTTGAGCAATCAATTGATGTGCAGTTTGATAAATCTTATCCAGATCAGGACGCTCTTCACGGTCAACCTTGATATTGATAAATAATTCATTCATCAATGCCGCCGTGTTGATGTCCTCAAAAGATTCATGCGCCATCACATGACACCAATGACAAGCAGAATAGCCAATAGATAATAAAATTGGTTTTTGCTGTTGTTTTGCCAGCGTCAAGGCTTCATCTCCCCAAGGATACCATTGGACGGGATTATGAGCATGTTGGAGTAAATAAGGGCTAGTTTCATTAATTAGCGCATTGGTATATTCTGTCATGGAAAAATTACCTAAAAATGTCTGAACCTTGATTTTAAAGGATTATAAGGATTTACAGGATTTTATTGTCTGAATCAGGATTTTCAGGATTATAGAATTTTCAGGATAAAAGACAAAAAAGATAATAAAGACAAAAGTATATTTTTTTAATCCTGTAAATCCTTTAAATCCTGAGAATCAAGGTTCAGACAATTGCATTCGCCCATAATGGTAATCCCTACTATTTTTATCAAGTTTGAGGTTTATATGGAAGACACCCTAAAACGTTTACTCTCTGTAGAAATAGAAGCTGAACAGCTTGTTGAAAAAAAACAAGCCGAGCGTGAACAAATCATCCAGCAGGCTTTAGAACAGGCTCATAAAGCCGAACAAGATTTTCAAGCGACAATTCCAAAATTACAAGCTAGTTATTTAGAAAAAGCGGCACAACGTGCCGAGCAAAGCATCGTAGCACTCAAAAAGCGATATGAAGAAAAACAAGAATACTGGCGTCAACTTTCAGAAGAAAATCAACAACAAGCTTTAGATGCAGCAGTGCAGTTACTCATGCAGGTAGGAAAAGTATGATGAACCAATATGCTTATCTCAATGCCCGCGTTTCAATATTAGCTGGGCGTTTACTTCCAGAAACACAGTTAATGGCATTATTAAATCAGCCGCTGAGTTCAATCATAGAAACTGAAGAAAATTTACAAGCGAATCATACTCAAATAGAACAAGCTTGGTTAATGCGAATGCTGGCAGATTTTCAAGTTATAGTACGTCCATTATCTGGGAAAGTGCGGGAATTATTTATGTATTGGTTTCATAAACGCGACATTGCAAATCTTAAAACCATTATACGGGGCAAAGTTGCCGGACTAGATACAGCCGCCATTTCTGCACAATTATTAAACTTAGGCAAACTCAGCGCATTACCTATTGAAGAATTATTACGCACTGAAGATATTGGGGAACTATTTCGACAGTTAGAAAAAACACCTTATGCTAGTCTTGCTCGACAAGCGCGGCGTGTTTTTGAAAAAGAGCATAAAATTTATTCCTTAGATGCAGCAATTGATAGGCACTACTTATTAGGATTTGTACAACGAGTTCAAGCCATTGAAAGTCGTGAACAACAACATTTTTTACCACTGATTCGCATTATAATGGATCGTTTTAACTTAATTTGGTTGCTCCGTTATCGCTTTGCTTATCAACTAT
>JAUXCJ010000111.1 GCA_030618965.1 Thiomargarita sp. | reverse complement strand
GCACTTGAGGAGGAAATAGTAATATGAAAATCAATAGACGAGATTTTATCAAAGCGAATGCGATTGCTGCAACTGCCGCTGCTGCTGGAATAACTCTTCCTGAAATCGCAATGGCAAGAGCTTCAGGGGATAAAATCCGCTGGGATAAAGCACCTTGCCGATTTTGTGGTACTGGTTGTAGTGTTTTGGTTGGTACTCAAAATGGACGAGTGGTTGCAACTCAAGGTGATCCTGATGCTGAGGTGAATCGGGGCTTAAATTGTATTAAGGGCTATTTTTTATCTAAGATTATGTACGGTAAAGACCGTTTAACTAAGCCTTTGTTGCGGATGACAGACGGTGAATATGATAAAGATGGCGACTTTACTCCGATTTCATGGGATAAAGCCTTTGATATTATGGCAGAAAAGTGGAAAGAGGCTTTGCGTGACAAAGGCCCTACGGCTGTCGGTATGTTTGGCTCTGGACAGTGGACGGTATGGGAAGGCTATGCCGGGGTAAAATTGATGAAAGCCGGTTTTCGTTCTAATAATATTGATCCCAATAGGACTGACGCACTAAAAAATAATAACATATTGATTTACATCAATAATTAATCAGTTGTACTACTTACTTTTGCCGGAACCGGTTTGCAACCGGCTCGGTAACGTTTGAGATCAGAAAAGGTTTCGGGTTGCAAACCCGGCATAGGTTTTTTTAAGGTTTGAAGTCGTTGCGCTAATGTTAAAGCTGGATTTGTTTCAATTTGGACAATGCCAAAGTAAACTTGGTCATTGTCGCTATCCAATCACCGATCAAACACACCAAACTAGCGTTATTTATTCTTGTGCCCGCAAGAAGACTCACCAGCCTCGGAGACTATAATATCTTTACCAGCTTCGGTGATAAGCCCTTGATAGACAAAAGATTCAGAAGCATGGGCGACACAACGGACATAAGCACCATGATTCTTCCACTTATCTTCTCCCGTCGGATGTGTGCAAGGGCACAACTCACCAATGGAGCAACCGGTCATATCTACGACTTCCCCAGATGGGGTGGGGAAACACTGGTCATCGGCATCCAGTACACCATCGTTGTCATCATCACTGTCACAAACATTACCGACCCCATCCCCATCATCGTCGGTCTGAGTGACGTTGGCATCAAATGGACAATTGTCATCGGTGTCGGGCACACCGTCATTGTCATTATCAGAATCACAGGCATCTCCCAGCCCATCGCTATCCACGTCATTTTGGTTATGATTGGCGATGAGTGGGCAATTATCGTCTGATTCACAAACACCGTCGGCATCAGCATCGTTTTGGGTATCGTTTGGACAGATGTCGCAGAAATCAGGCAGCGCGTCACCGTCAGCATTGAGCTGATCATCCCCCCCGGCACAAGTATCCACGTCTCCACAGAAACCATCACCATCGGCATCGTTCTCGGCATCAAGATGGCAGAAGTCACAGCCATCTGGAATGCCATCTTCGTCGCTATCCACATTGTCATCACCACCTGGGCAGATATCCTGGTCATCAGGTACACCATCACCATCGTCATCGGCTAGCAAAACTTGGACTCGATAAATTTTTGAATCTATGTTGTAAGTAGAACCGTCATAAAGATTAGCCACCGCTAAGTAGGGATCACTACCGATAGTGAAAAACTCCCAATCATGAGCAGCATTCGTGGGAATAGTCTGAAAATCCACAAAGCTTGTACCATCCCACCGGTAGATTTTTGAATCTATGTTGTGGGTGGAATCGTTATAAGCGTTGGCAACTGCCAAGTAATGGTCAGTGCCAATGGTAAAAAACTCCCAGTCACGAGCACTATTCGTGGGAATAGACTGAAATTCGACAAAGTCTGTACCATACCACTGGTAGATTTTTGAATCTAGGTTGACGGTGGAATCGTTATAATGGCTGGCAACCGCCAAAAAATGCTCAGTGCCAATGGTAAAAAACTCCCATCCATAAGCACCATTCGTGGGAATAGACTGAAATTCCACAAAGTTTGTGCCATCCCATTGGTAGATTTTTGAATCTATGTTGCGGGTCGAGTTATTATAAAAGTTGGCAACTACCAAAAATTGGTCAGCGCCAATGGTGAAATATTCCCAGTCACGAGCACCATTCGTGGAAATCGTCTGAAAATCCACAAAGCTTGCGCCATTCCACTGGTAGATTTTTGAATCTATGTTGAAGGTGGAATCGTTCCAATAGTTGGCAACTACCAAAAACTTGTCAGTACCAATGGTAAAAAACTCCCAGTCAGAAGCACCATTCGTGGGGATAGTCTGAAAATCCACAAAGCTTGCGCCATTCCACTGGTAGATTTTTGAATCTATGTTGCGGGTGAAACCGTTAGAGTGGTTGGCAACTACCAAAAACTGGTCAGTGCCAATGGTGAAAAACTCCCAATCATGAGCAGCATTCGTGGGAATAGTCTGAAAATCCACAAAGCTTGCGCCATTCCACTTGTAGATTTTTGAATTTATGTTGTTGCTGGAACCGTTAGAAGCGTTAGCAACTGCCAAATACTGGTCAGTGCCAATTGTAAAATATTCCCAGTCATGGGCACCATTCGTAGGAATAGCCTGAGATTCTTGAAATTCAAGCAACTGTTGTGCAGAAACCATTTGAATCTGCCCAATACACATTATCAAAGCGGCTGCTAAGGCCAAAAACTTGGTTTGTAAAAACTTGCTTGTCATAGAATAAATACCTAATATTTTCAGTAGTTTAATAAATAAATTAAAAATTATATCAACCATCACAGTTCATATTTTATTTGAACTGTGATGAATTGTGTATCAAATGCATGATAAAAGGTTATTATGAATTGATAAAAGGTATAACTTACGCATTGATAAAATCAATTTTTGTTTTATATGATAAATATCAATGTATTATGATAGTTTAGTAAACGACTCAATCTGGACAAATTGCCTAGAAACTACTAATATAAAATTTTTAATGCCTTATATTTAAAAGAGATAATAATTGGGGTCAGAGTAAAATTAATATGCTAAGCCAGGTATATCTAGTTAGCAGGTATAACCTGTATTAAAGATTGAATAGTATGGTGTGTAGAGCTAAACCCACATTTTATATTCTTATTCCAACGCACTAACATCACTTTATAAAGTTCAAAATTTCTCCATCTTCCAAACCTAAAAGAGAAACCCATGAAAAATGTCGCCCCGTTACGTTATGATGTCATTTTTAAAAAGGCATTCAGTGATCCTGAAATTTTCACTGCCTTAGTCAAAGATTTTCTTGATATTGAAATTGAAATAGATCATGTGGAAGATGACAAGGTGTTTATCCCATCAGTGGGTAAAGTAGCCACCAGATTTGACTTATTTGCTGAAGATAAAAAAAATAGGGTCATTGTCGAAGTCCAACATGCTCATTACTCTGATACCTACGAACGTTTTCTCTACTATCAATGTAGTGCAATGGTAGAAACTATTGCCAGCTCAAAAGATTACAAATTTCCAATCACCGTCATCACCTTAGTCTTTTTGACAGGTAAAAAAACGCCTAGTCCTGATAGTGGTATTTTAGTACATGATTTTAAAGTGCGAGACTTTGTGACTGGTAAAGAGATTAAAAACATTTACAAGCGTAAACATCAGCTTCTTTTTATTTTTACTAACGACTCAGCTCCAACGGAGACACCGGAAAAATGCCTTGAATGGATGCACGCAATTGATGATAGCCTGGATGAAGAAGTCGATGAAAAAGCGTATAGTAATCCAAATATTCAACGTCTTTTCCAATTGATTGAATTGGATCATGTTAGTCCAGAAGAATATGCCAAGATGAAAGATGAGTACAATAAGGCAGAATCTGAGAATAACGCCTTTAAAAAAGGTGAGTTGAAAGCTAGAAAAGAAGGCGAAAATAAGATCAGAGAAACCGCTCAAAATTTAAAAAATCTTGGTGCTTTGAGTGATGAACAAATAGCCACTGTTACTGGGTTGAGTTTGGATGATGTACGGGCATTGTAAATAATAACTTGCTGTCAAATATCCTGTGATGGACAGTAATACTGTGTCATTCAGATAGGTATTGATAAGCTATTACTCGACGCCGAGCGTCGATGAAGGCATTCCCAAGCTGGAGCTTGGGAACGAGAACAAAAATATTATAACACCTAATCTCTGGGCTGAAATAAATTTTGCGACAAAAAAGCTTTGCATCTGAGTATAGTTTGTGTCAAAATGTTATTTCCTAAATAACTGAATGTATTAGTATATTATAATATATTTAGGTAGTGTAATTGTCTGAATCCGAATTTACTAATGTAGTTCGCTGGAATTAATCTTATGATCAGTTCTTCTATCAGCAGATTACAGTTCTTACGAGGGGATTTTCGGGGCAAACGATCCGCCTTACGTCCACCATGGGCTGGGAATGAAGGCGAATTTATTAAGCAGTGTGAACGTTGTGATGCTTGTATCAAGGTTTGCCCGGAAAATATTTTGCAAAAAGGACGTGGTGGCTATCCCCAAGTCAATTTTCAATACGGTGAATGCACCTTTTGTGAACTATGTGTCGATCATTGTCCTAATCAAACTTTACAAAAAACACGTACTCCGCCCTGGACACTTAAAGCACATATTGAAAGTAATTGTTTAACGCAACAAGGTGTTATTTGTTTTAGTTGTCGTGATAATTGCGAAGTCGAAGCAATTCATTTCCCCATCAAAAGCGTTTCCCTTCCAGAAGTAGATTTTAATCAATGCAATGGCTGTGGAGCTTGTTATCAAGTTTGTCCTGTCACTGCAATCACTATTCATTATACTAAAACTCAAAAAAATGATATAAAAATCAACAAAAAATTATGAATATTGCCGGGGTGTTAGTACATGCAATGCCTGAACAGGTGGATGCAGTCACAGGTCGTTTGATGGAAATATCAGGTGTAGAAATTCACGCGGTGACAGATGATGGGCGCTTTATTCTCACGGTTGAGGATGAAGATGAAAAAGTGGTAGGGAATACCGTTATTAACCTTCACCAATGTGAGGGGGTTATTTCCGCTGCTATGGTTTATCAGTAT
Organism: Thiomargarita sp.; assembly: GCA_030618965.1. Classification (GTDB taxonomy): domain Bacteria; phylum Pseudomonadota; class Gammaproteobacteria; order Beggiatoales; family Beggiatoaceae; genus JAUXCJ01. The sequence continues at coordinate 486 of JAUXCJ010000111.1, read as the reverse complement.
GGTGATGATGATAAAGCACTTGAGGAGGAAATAGTAATATGAAAATCAATAGACGAGATTTTATCAAAGCGAATGCGATTGCGGCTACTGCGGCTGCTGCTGGGATAACGTTGCCTGAAATCGCTATGGCAAGAGTTTCAGGGAATAAAATTCGCTGGGATAAAGCACCTTGCCGATTTTGTGGTACTGGCTGTAGTGTCTTGGTTGGAACTCAAAATGGACGAGTGGTTGCAACTCAAGGCGATCCCGATGCTGAAGTGAATCGAGGCTTAAATTGTATTAAAGGCTATTTTTTATCCAAGATCATGTACGGTAAAGACCGTTTAACTAAGCCCTTGTTGCGGATGACAGATGGGGAATATGATAAGGACGGCGAATTTACACCAATTTCATGGGATAAAGCCTTTGATATTATGGAAGAAAAATGGAAAGATGCTTTGCGTGACAAAGGCCCTACGGCTGTCGGTATGTTTGGCTCTGGACAGT
>JAUXCJ010000328.1 GCA_030618965.1 Thiomargarita sp. | reverse complement strand
GGTGAGTTGAAACCGGTATCTGTTCAGTATTTAAATTATGTTATAATAACAATAAGCATTAACTATAAGAGGAATTATATGTCAGCACTGAATGAGGCTTTAACTCAAATAAAACAAGGAACTGAGGAAATATTATTGGAGGATGAACTACGCACTCGTTTAGAAAGTGGCAAATCTTTACGCATTAAAGCTGGCTTTGATCCGACAGCACCAGATTTACATTTAGGCCATACGGTGCTACTTAATAAGTTGCGTCAGTTCCAAAAATTAGGGCATACAATTTTATTTTTGATCGGTGATTTTACTGGTATGATTGGCGATCCAACAGGTAAAAATATTACCCGCAAACCTCTTTCTCGTGAAGATGTGTTGGAAAATGCACGGACTTATCAAACGCAAATTTATAAAATTCTTGATCCCGATACTACACAAATTTGTTTTAATTCTGAATGGATGAATAAAATGGATGCCGGTAGTTTAATTAAGTTAGCTGCACAACATACTGTTGCACGAATGTTGGAGCGCGATGATTTTAATAAGCGTTATACCGGTGGACAGCCTATTGCTATTCATGAGTTTTTGTATCCATTGATACAGGGTTATGATTCTGTGGAACTAAAGGCGGATGTGGAATTGGGCGGTACTGATCAAAAATTTAATTTGTTAGTGGGGCGTGAGTTACAAAAACAGGCTGGGCAAACGCCACAGGTGGTGCTAACAATGCCGATTTTGGAGGGCTTGGATGGTATACAGAAAATGTCAAAGTCTTTGAATAATTATATTGGTATTAATGAGCCTCCTGAGCAAATGTTTGGTAAACTAATGTCTATTTCTGATAGCTTAATGTGGCGTTATATTGATTTGTTGAGTTTTAAAACGCCAGCGGAAATTCAAGAGTGGAAACAGTCTGTTGAGGATGGCAAAAATCCGCGTGATATTAAGGTGGCATTTTCACAGGAAATTGTGGAACGTTTTCATAACAGTACTGCGGCTGAGCGTGCCTATGAAGAATTTGTGGCTCGCTTTAAGCATGGTAAATTGCCAGAAGATATGCCAGAGCTGATTTTAAAAGTGGACAATGGCGAGATAGCAATAGCTAATCTACTTAAGCAGGCAGGTTTAACTCCAAGTACTTCTGAGGCTATGCGTATGATTAAGCAAGGTGCTGTCAAAATTGACGGCGAGCGTGTCAGTGATCGCTCTTTGAAAATACCTGTTGCTTCAAATCATGTTTATCAAGTGGGTAAACGCCGTTTTGCGCGGGTGATGATAAAGGATAATTAAATGATGCAAGCATTTACGACTTTGACAGCTTTGGTTGCGCCATTGGATCGTGTGAATGTTGATACCGATGCGATTATTCCTAAGCAATTTTTGAAATCTATTCATCGTACTGGATTTGGGCCTTATTTGTTTGATGAGTGGCGTTATTCGGATCATGGAGAGCCGGGGCAGGATTGTAGTAAGCGTCCATTAAATCAAAAATTTGTGCTTAATCAGTCTCGTTATCATGGTGCTGAAATTTTATTGGCACGTCAGAATTTTGGTTGTGGCTCTAGCCGTGAACATGCGCCTTGGGCTTTGCTTGATTATGGTTTTAGGGTTATTATCGCATCTTGTTTTGCTGATATTTTTTATAATAATTGTTTTAAAAATGGAATATTACCCCTTGTTTTAGCAAAGAATGTGCTTGATTATTTATTTAAAGCGGTTGAGGAAACACCAAATTATCGCCTGACAATTGATTTAGCAGCACAAACGGTGACAACACCAAGTGGGGATATTTTGAAATTTGCGATAGAAGCTTTTAGAAAAGAGCATTTATTGAAGGGCTTGGATGAAATTGATTTGACTTTGCAACATGCTGATGAGATTAGAGCGTATGAAAAGCAGCGTAGAGAAGAAACGCCTTGGCTGTTTCAGTGATCTCCCTCCCCCTAGCCCCCTCCCGCTGGGAGGGGGGATCAAAACCTCAGACCAAACCCAAGACCAAAACGCCTGCTTGTCCCCCCTCCCAGCGGGAGGGGGCTAGGGGGAGGGAGAAATCGTCAAATAAACTTATTTCATAAAATATGACTAAGACAATTGCTATATTGCCCGGTGATGGTATTGGGCCAGAAATTATCGCCGAAGCTGTGAAGGTTTTGGAAACTTTACAGCATTCTTTCGGTTTAAATGTACAGTTAGAAGAAGGTTTTGTCGGTGGTGCCGCGATTGATGCGACTGGTTATCCTTTGCCTGCTGAGACTTTGGCATTGGTAAAAAAAGCGGATGCGGTTTTGTTAGGCGCAGTGGGGGGTACTAAATGGGAGTCTTTGGAGATATCCCGTCGCCCAGAAAAGGGTTTATTAGGCTTGCGTTCTGAACTCGAATTGTTTGCTAATTTAAGACCTGCTATATTATTTTCTGAATTGGCGAATGCTTCAACGCTTAAGCCTGAAGTTGTCGCAGATTTAGATATTCTTATCGTGCGCGAATTGACCGGCGGTATTTATTTTGGACAACCGCGAGGGATTCGCACGCTTGATAATGGTGAGCGGCAAGGCTTTAATACGCTTGTTTATAGTGAAAGTGAGATTGAACGTATTGCACGGGTTGCTTTTGATAGTGCAGAAAAACGGCAAAAGCGTGTTTGTTCAGTTGATAAGGCGAATGTGTTAGAAGCGACTGAATTGTGGCGAGAAGTGGTTACACGAGTCAGTGAGGATTATCCAAATGTTAAATTGTCCCACATGTATGTTGATAACGCTGCCATGCAATTGGTACGTGCGCCGAAACAATTTGATGTGATTGTGACAACTAATATGTTTGGTGATATTTTGTCGGATTTGGCTTCTCAATTGACGGGTTCTATTGGGATGTTACCTTCGGCTTCTTTGGATGCCCATAATAAAGGTATGTATGAGCCGATACATGGTTCTGCGCCGGATATTGCCGGGCAAAATATAGCGAATCCGTTGGCTACTATTTTGTCAGTAGCTATGATGTTGCGATATAGTTTGAATGAAACCAAATTAGCGGATAAAATTGAAAAGGCTGTCAAGCAAGTTTTGCGTGATGGTGTGCGTACCCTGGATATTGGAAAAAATGCTGTGAGTACTAGCGAAATGGGTGATGCTGTGGTGGCTGCGTTGTTAAAATAAATAGAACTTCTCCCCCCCTCAATCCCCCCCGCTGGGGTGGAAGTCCCCCCTCCCAGCGGGAGGGGGCTAGGG
>JAUXCJ010000191.1 GCA_030618965.1 Thiomargarita sp. | reverse complement strand
TGTCCCCGCTGAATGCGCCCATCGCGCACTGCAACATCTAAAGCCAAAGGGATAGAAGCAGCAGAAGTATTGCCATGTTCAGATACTGTGACGACAACCCGTTCCATCGGTAATTTCAACTTCTTAGCAGTTGCCTTAATAATACGAAGATTAGCTTGATGGGGAACTAACCAATCAATCGCACTACCTTCAAGCTCATTAGCTGCCAAAGCTTCCTTAACAACATTACTTAATACTTTGACCGCAAACTTAAAAACCTCGTTGCCTTGCATCTTAGTAAAACCATCATTATTAAGACGACCATGTGCAACCTTTCCAGGCACAGTCAGCATATCTTTATATGCACCATCTGCATGTAAATGGCTAGATAAAATCCCAGGTTCGCTACTAGCTTCAAGCACTACAGCACCCGCACCATCTCCAAATAACACACAAGTATTGCGATCAGTCCAATCCACTAAACGTGAAAAAGTATCAGCACCAATGACTAATGCACGTCTAAATGTCCCAGTTTTGAGAAACTGATCAGCGATACTCAAACCATAAATAAAACCGCTGCACACAGCCTGTACATCAAAAGCCATTGCACCATGATTACCTAAACGAGCTTGCAACAAACAAGCAGTGCTAGGAAAAACACGATCTGGAGTCGTTGTACCTATAATGATTAAATCTAATTCAGATGCTTCAATTCCCGCCGCATCCAAAGCACGACGAGCCGCCATTTCAGCTAAATCACAAGTATCTTGATCCTCAGCCGCCAAATGGCGAGAGCGAATACCTGTGCGTTCAACAATCCATTGATCGCTAGTATCCACCATTTTTTCGAGATCAGCATTGGTCAGAATTTTTTCAGGTAAATAACTACCTGTTCCACTAATACGAGAATAAATCACTCGATGCGCCTTCTCTCATTTAACAAACTTGTTAATTGATGGCTGATTTGCGAGGGTACATTTTTTTCTACTTCAATAATCGCTTCTCTTATCGCATAAGTAAACGATAATATATCCGCACTGCCATGACTTTTAATCACAATACCACGCAATCCAAGCAAACTAGCTCCATTATATCGGCGTGGATCAAGCTTTTTACCAAGATTTTTGAGGATGGGCAAAGAAATTAAGCCAGCAAGACGTGTTAACAAATTTTGAGTAAAACTTTCCTTCACAAAATGACTTATCATTTTAGCAACACCTTCCGTAGTTTTAAGGGCAACATTACCAACAAAGCCATCACAAACGACAACATCAACAGTCCCTTTAAAAATATCATCACCCTCAACAAACCCAACATAATTAATAGCCGAAACTGGCATAATTAACTTTGCAGCATCCTTGACTCGTTCATTACCTTTAATTTCTTCTTCACCAATATTCAATAAACCAATACGCGGGTTAGGTAAATTCTCGACAGCTTGAGTTAAAATACTCCCCATAACAGCAAATTGAAATAAATGCTCGGGGCTACTATCAATATTTGCACCTAAATCAAGAACATGCGTAGTTTTTCCTAACATATTAGGCAAAGGGGTAATGATAGCTGGACGATCTATACCTGGCAAAGTTTTAAGCACATAACGAGCAGTTGCCATTAATGCGCCAGTATTACCAGCACTGACACAAGCATTAGCTTCCCCGTCTTTAACTAAATTAATAGCAATGCGCATAGAAGAATCCCGCTTATTGCGTAAAGCCCGCGAAGGGGGATCATCCATTTCTACTTTTTGGCTTGCATGACGGATAGATATACGCTGCATCACCCTAGCAGGTTGATCAGCAACTAATGGTTCAAGTACTGTCTCATCACCAACAAGAATAAGTTCTAAATTCTTTTCTTCCGATAATATTTTTAAAGCAGCTGGAACAACAACTGAGGGACCATGATCGCCACTCATCGCGTCCAGCGCAATACGCGGAGTCAACTTTTATTCATCCTTAGTAGAAATAACTTTACGTCCCTTATAATAACCAGAGGGACTGATATGATGGCGGAGATGCTCCTCACCCAATGTCGGTTCAATGGATAAAGTTGGTCCAGTTAAACTGTCATGAGAACGGCGCATATCTCGCTTAGAGCGGGTTTTACGATTTTGTTGTACAGCCATAAAAATCCTTTATTTAATATAAATAACATTAGGTTATATTTTTAATGTCCCTTTTTCAATGTTGATAAAACCTGAAAATGGTTATTTATAATATTATTGTTTTCTGATATATTTTCATCTAATTGATAGTCATTAGACGGACATATTGTATGTTTTGCCATAATCGGTATAGCTAAAATAAGTTCATCTTCGATCAATTTGACCAACGACACCTGTGTACCGTTCAAGGTGATAGCCTCATAGCCAACAGGCTCATCATCATAATCCTGTTCCTCTGTTAGCACTAATAAAGCAACTTGGACATCAACAGGGTACAACATTGGTTTTAAACAGCGTTGGCAAAGTAGCGTAATTTGCGCGTGTACACGACCATTAATAGTCGGACGGTGCTTATCATCAAGCGCAAATAACCAATCAATCTGTGCCTCTCCTTGGATGTCACACAGCATGTCCCCCAATAGTGACATTTGTGTGAGTGCAACAACTCCTTTCAAGTGAGTACCTTGAAAAGCGAGGCGCTTTGGATCAATAAAGGCTGGTAGCTCTTTAAACATAAGATGGCAATCTTATAATGATGAACAACTGATGTCAAATCCAATACTCAAGATTAATTTTTTAGTAAGAAAATATCTATGACTATACAGCATCTACCACTTTCTCTAGTGCTTGCTTCGACTTCACCTTTTAGAAAAAGCGTATTAGAGCGATTACATATCCCATACAAAGCCTTTGCACCAAAAGTTGATGAAAGCCCGCTCCCAAATGAAGCCGCAGAAAAACTTGTTAGACGTTTAGCAGAATTAAAAGCCCATGCGGCTCAATCGGCGTATCCGCAAGCTCTAATTATTGGCTCTGATCAAGTCGCGGTGATAGATGATAAGATTTTGGGCAAGCCGGGCAACCATGAGCAAGCAATCGAACAACTTACTTTAGCCAGTGGTAAACAAGTTGATTTTCTGACAGGACTCTGTCTACTTAATACCAATACCAACCAAGCCCAAACTGATATTGTACGTTTTAGCGTAAAATTTCGTCAGCTTACCTTGAGCCAAATTGACAACTATTTGCAAAAAGACAAACCTTATAATTGTTCTGGTAGTTTTAAATCCGAAGGTTTAGGGATTGCTCTTCTAGATGAAATGCTTGGGAATGATCCTACCGCTATCATAGGCTTACCCCTGATTTGTTTAGTGCGTATGCTTGAAGCAGAGGGCATATCTGTTATTTAATCTAACCTAACATAATTATGGTACTTGATGATCAATAATAAAAAACTTGATCATTGAGTTATAATATTATAACTGGTACAAAGTCACAACACACAGGTGATTATCATGGAAAAATTATCTATTAGTCAAGCATCAAAACAATTTGGGATTTCTAGGGCTAGGCTTTATCAGTTGCTTGAGAAAGGAACGATTATGGGGTATCGCTCTATGCAGCGAGGGCGAGGGGCAGGGTCTTGGGTTGATAGTAATAGTCTAAACAATCACATAGAAACCAGAGAAGAAAAAGCTAAAAATTCAAAAAGTCCTGGACGGCCTAAAGCAATGGCAGAAGGCGATTATTTGCCTGTAAGATTAGCTGCTTACAAAATAAGCTATACCACACAATATATTAATAGGTTAATTAAACGTGGAAGTGTTGATGCAAAGAAAAGTAAGGGAGTAAGTTTAGTTTTTTATCCTAGCTTATTGAAATACCTTGAAAAATAAAAAATAGGTGTTTTTTCACAAAACACCTTGACATTAATTAAAATTCAAGTAAAATAAGCCCAGTCAAGTTTAGCGATATTTTTTTGAGTATTTTGTCTCAAAAAATACCTTTACATTTTAATTAAAAAAATAGCGATTCCCTGCCACCCAGCAAAGTAGTTTGGGAATCGCCACAACAATTAACCCACAAAAGGAAAAATTGCCATGAGCAATAATACCCAAGTTGCGTCTAAAACGCAACTCGCCATCGGTGATACAAGTATCACTCGCTTGATCTACAAAGATCAACCAGTCATCAGCTTACCCATGATGGATACCGTACATCAAAGACCAGATGGTACAGCCCGTCGTAATTTCAACGCAAATCGAGATAAGTTCATTAAAGGCGAGGATTATTTTGTCCTAAAGCAAGCGGACGAAATTCGTTCGCTTGGTCTTGGACGCGCAAATGGTAGCACAGCAGCGCAAATAACTTTACTTACCGAAATGGGCTATCTCATGGTAGTAAAATCGTTTACTGATAATTTGGCATGGCAAGTTCAACGTGAATTGGTGAAGAAATATTTCACAGTTGTCAACCCAGTTGAACCCAATAAAAATCACCTCGAATTAAAACGAAGATTAAGTTTTTTCCCAGACGATGTAGAACGGAGTATGGCGTTTTCCAAAGACGAGCCCCTCCATTTTCAATTCCTAGCTGG
>JAUXCJ010000073.1 GCA_030618965.1 Thiomargarita sp. | reverse complement strand
CTTAATAAGGGAAAACCACCGTCATTCCTTGCCTCCCCAAAATCAGTTATAATCAGGATTTTTCAATGCAATAACCAATAACCCAACAAAAAAACAATTACAAATACATTGACTAATCCGCCAAGAATGGCAAAAATGTTAAATCCACTTAGGCTTATTTGACCAATTTTCATCATTTTGCCTCTAAACGCCGACGTTGACTACGAACTAATAAAAATCCAAGCAAAAAGCTGAAAAAACCAACACCTAGCGGGATTCCATAAACTCTCGTCGAATCAATTTCAGGTGGAAGCAGTAGCCAATACCAACTTGTCAAGGTATGTTTTGAGCCGATTTCGCCGTTGCTGCCATCCCAATTCGCAAAGGAGACGGGAATAAATTGTCCTTCATTAAACGATAAGTCTCCTGTTTTACCACCTTTTCTTGGTCGTTTCATCAGTATTCGCCAGCGTCCATGTTCCCATTTGGTTGTTGCAATTAGGCTATTATCTTTATGCCGATGTTTAAGCTTTTTATCAGGCCCTTTGCCTTCTAATATCATGGTTTTTGGCGCCTTTTCTGGCTCAATACTGCCTGCATTTAAATACCAAATAGTGGTGTGATGCTTGGCATCTCCATGACGATATAATGGTTTTTCTACCATTGGAGTTGTCTCAAAAGCTCCTTCTTTTGGAAATTGGATGGCGAAGGCATCTGAGTGCATTTTTAAGTTTTCATCTTGAATACCTTCAGATACGGGTTCTCCAGGGCGACTATCCGTTCTATCATCTATTTCTAGGAGAAAGGCGATTTCTTTGTTGTTGTACAGGACACGCGCTGTCACAACTTCTGCTAATGGCGTAAATAGGCGTTTTTCTTTGATGATATTTGGTACTAGGCGCATGGTTGTTCCTTGCGCCTTATCCCAAGCGGTATCATCTACACTATTGGGCAATGCGCCTTTAACTTTTATCGCCTTAATGACGGTGCTTTCACCTGGTGGTATGCTGTTTTTCCGTAGCGAGTACACGTAGTTGGCGATATGCCAACGATTTTCTAAGCTAACTGGATCAGGATCTTCGCTTGTTGAGCGGTGGGCGGGCATTGGTGTACCAAAAATGCCGATGGATAGCCGAATGTAAATATTGCGAATTGTCTGAGAGCGGCTCTTTTCATCATTACCTGGTACGTTGCTTGCTCGCCATGTCCAAGGTTGCGTTAGATTTCGTGGCCAGAGTCGATAACCCCAGTCATCGGTTAGGCGTTTGCCAGAGGTGATGTTGCCGCGTCCAGTCCAACCATGACATTGTTTACAGGTTTTTTCAAAAGCTATTTTGCCTTTGGCAATTGAGTCTTCTGAGTAGGCTTTTTGACGGTTAGTGGGTTCAATATCTATGATGTGTATGAAAGTTTTGGGACCTGTATCCTCTTCTTCATCCTCATCATCTTCTTCATAATCAGCGTCATCATCAGAATCCTCATTGGCATCTTCGTCATCATCTTCTTCATAATCAGCGTCATCATCAGAATCCTCATCGGTATCTTCGTCATCCTCATATTCCTCATCATCATCAGAATCCTCGTCATCCTCAACTACCCAAGTATAAGATATATCTAAATTTTTTATGACTGGTATTAAGCTTTTAATCTGTTCGTCGTTTAACATGCTTTTCCAACCTGGCATACCAGTTCCATTCAAGCCATATTTAATGGTATCGAATAAATCTTCATCCCGTGGTGGTAATTCACCTGGAGAGCTTTTATATTTAAACATGCCTAAAGTGAAATCTCGTGGTCTCGGATACAGAAAATTAGCCGCAGGACCATCACCTGCTCCCTTCTCTCCGTGACACACTGCACACCGAAATTGATAGATTTCTTCGCCTGTCATCTTGGCTCGTTGTGATTGGATTTTATCCTTGATACCTGTCACAGCCTTGGAGATTTTTTGATCCCACATACGCGGTACTTGCCCGACATAATCATAAAGAAAGGTGATTACTTGCCATACTTGTTCTTCATTCAACATCTCGTGCCAGACTGGCATGGCAGAATTCCAAGGAGTTCCTTCTTTGGGTAAACCTGGGCCACCAGTGGTGATGCGCCAAAATAAAAAGGCTTCTTGTAATTGGGCAATTGTACCTACGTCTTGAAAATTCGCAGGAATGGGATTAAAACCAGAGGCAAAAACTCCATTTCCTGCTAAAAGGTCACCATGACAGTAAAAACAGTTTTGATAATAAACCTTACTGCCTGCTTGTACCGCTTCCTGATAAATTTCATCAGCTTTTTCGGCATCCTTTTGGGCTAAAACCTCAGTTCGGATTGGATTTTCCAGCGTCGTCAGATTATAAGACTTATCAAACACTTTTAGTTTAGAAGGTGGCGCAGGATGTACTTGCCTAAGTTCTACTGGTGACTCAACTGACGGTTTTACTGTATCGTAAACGGTATAACCCAGCAGTGTCGGAATCAATATTAATAAGCCTAAACGAATAACGCCTTTATTATCATCTCGCAACACTGCCTTAATAGGAATTTTAAATTCTGCCCAACGTTGTTCATCAAATGAAAAATACAACAACACACCTATGATGGTGATAATCATAAATTCGATCATCAACGATTTGGGCATCACTGGTGGAAAGGCATTATCAAATATCAGGTAGGCACAGGTAATGACTAAAACTGCTTGCCAAAATGCTGTTATTCTAAATTTCATCATCGTCCCTCTGTTCAGCAAGGAATTGCACAATCATTTTCAACTCTTTGAGTCTCATTTTTTCTGCAAATTTTTCGGACATCATAGGTGTATAACCCTCAGCAAACACAGCAGAAGGGTCGATAATGCTGAGCTGAATTTCATCAGCACTAAGACGAGTGCCAACATTTCGCAAATCCGGACCTATCGTGGCTTTTGAATCCAATATGGAATGACAAATAGTACAACCAAATTTGTGAATAGCTTCTTCAGCGTTTTGGGCTATTGCTGGTACTTCGGCTGGCAGTTCTTCTACCTTAGCAGGTATTGCTACTGTCACAGGTTTACTATTTTTAGCCTGCAAATAGGCAATCACGGCATCTATCTCGATATTTGATAATTTAATTGGGGCTTTGTTGATTATTGGCATGGGCGATTCAGTGTCATTTGTACCTATTTTTCCATAGTTTTTAACAACATAACTATTTGGTTTGAGCATGGATTCGCGTAAATAGGATTCGACATCTGTCGCTTGTCCTTGATAACGAATATCAGCTAATCGCTTAGCTGCTACTTCTATCATGTTCATAGCCGAAATATTAGGTGCGTATCCCTTGCTGTTATGGCATAGTATACAGGCTGCCTTGCCTTTAAATAGCTCTTCTCCCAAAGCCACAAAACGATTTTCATTACTTTGATGAGCAAGAAATTGCACGATCATATCCAATTCTTTGAATCTCATATCTTCAGGATAGGTATTAGGCATCATGGGATAATATCCTTTAGCAATCACAGCGTTAGGATTGACAATCCTATGCCGAATTTCATTCAGGGTGAGACGAGCGCCGACATCCCGCAAATCAGGTCCTATATCGGCTTCTGAATCCAATATGGCATGACAAGTCACGCAACCATATTTGTTTATAGCTTCTTCAGCATTTTTGGCTACAGCAGTTGCGGCGGGTGCAGTTTTATCTTCTACTGGTGGGGGACTTGTTGCTGTTGGCAATGCAACTGTTACTGAATTGCCATCTTTAGCCTGCATATAAGCAATCAGTGCATCCATTTCAATATCAGATAGTTGAATGGGTGCTTTGTTGATAGTTGGCATAGGCGATTCGGTGTCATTACTACCCTTTTTACCATAACCCTTGACGACATAAAGCGTCGGTTGCAACAGAGATTCGCGTAAATAGGATTCGGCATCGGTTGCAGTACCTTTATAGCGAGTATCAGCTAATCGCTCTGTGGCAGTATCTACCATATTCATCGCCAGAATATCAGGAGCTCGTCCCATATTATTATGACAAAGCGTACAAGTTCCCTTACCTTTAAATAATTCTTCTCCAAGTGCCACAAAACTCTCTTCGGTGAAAGCTCCTCGGTCAAAGGTTATTTCTACAGGAGCTTCACCTTCTACCTGTGGTAAGATATTGGCTATTAAAGTAAATACTAAGGTTAATGCAACACTGAATCCTAATACTTTTATGATGACTGGCATTATGTAGCCTCCACTGGTTCTTCTTGTTTAGTGGTAGAAAGCGAGGCTATCCAGAATATAAACAGAATAATAATTAAAAACAATAACGTAGCAATAGTAATCATATTCCCTGCGTGACCGATAGCGGGGATATAATTGTCTGGAGAATTGTCTTTCATTACGGTGTACACATGCCAATGAGTACGCACACTAGAACGAACATAACCCATCAAAGCCATCAACCAAGTAAAGGCAATCGGTAGGGCAAACAGTGCATATTGAGCACGATTACTCACTTTGCCCCATTGAGAAGGTAATATTTTGGCATTCTTAAACATTAGCGCATCAATCACAATTCCGCTGACAATCACTACTAAAGTTGACAAGACTTGTATCACGCTAGAGCCAACTTTGTACACAGTATTAGTGAAATACCCGTAGTACACCCCAGCAAAAATCACATTGAGTATAGCAACCACATAAATAGCCACCATCAAAGCATTGCCTGCCTTTGCCCAAGAAACGGTAGCTTCTTTATCTGAACGCCGATAGAGTTGAAATGAGAGGAAAGTGAAAATGAGCATCAAATTAACCGCGATATTTTTCGCTGGCATGATGCCTAAAGGTCCTAATAAATGATGATGACTTCCGCCCAAAGTGGCTACTTCGCTAGGACTTAGTATTAATGTATGTGGAGTTACCCAAATGAGGAAGCCGATTATTAATACAAAAGCGATATATTTAATCAACCAAGTATAGCGTTTAGAACCTTCACAACGTGACATGCCTGACCATAAATAATAATTACCCGCCAACAAAATAGTCCCAATCAGCACCGCTTGCACCACAAATAGCCAAGCTAAAATACCACCCATAGCAGTAATGCCCATTTGTTGCGAATAGGAATAGATTTCAGCCATTAACCAATACCCAGCAAAAGGTAGTGGCAAAAACGCTAAAATTGCAATAAAATTAGAGGTATAACCCATCCAATCATAATGCGCCTTCTCAGCCTGGGTTTTAGCACTGAGGAATTTGTAAGCTGCATAAGCACCCACAATTGCGCCACCAAAAGCCACATTAGCAACAAAACGATGTAAATTCAGTGGATTCCAGAGAGGGCCTTTCATAATTTCCCAAATATTGCCAGTAACCGCACCCAGTTCATTAACACCAGACGGTGCCATCATAAAAGTAGCCCAAGAATTAGCGATAACCAGCAAAGTCGTACCCGCAACGTTGAGTAATAACCCAACAGTCAGATGCACCCATTTAGCATTACCATAACGCATAGCATTCCAGCCATAATAATATATATAGAGCAATGCGCTTTCAGCAAAAAATAAGCCAGCATAAACCAAAGTTTGGGCATTAAATACTCGCATCATGTAACCCATAACCTGCGGATACAGCAAAAATAAAGCAAAAGCCAGGGTACCACCAAATAAAGCCGTAATAGAATAAGCCGTCAAACTGATTTTCAAAAACTCATGCGCCATGTCATCATAACGCCAATCCCCAGTTTTTTGACCAATGAATTCAATCACCAATACAAAAAGCGGAACAGCTAACACGAATGCGGCGAAGAATAAATGTAATTGTGCAATAATCCAGACAATAGAGCGACTGCTTACTCCAATATTCGGATAATCACTGCGTTTGAGTTTAGGGGCGGGAATTAATTCTTCAATTTCAAGGGAAGGGGTATTAACAATAGGAACTTCAAGCGTTGGTTCAGGATCACCAATAAGTCGTACTCTACCAATCGGGCGAATACGTTCAGTGATGGATTCAGCATCCATCGCAGTATCTGATGCCGCAACATTAGACACCAGATTTATTTGTGGGCTAACAATCAATCCTACTAGCAATAGTAAGATAAAAAATCCTGCCCATTTTACTGTTATTTGTGGTTTTTTGTACATAGATTCATTTTCTATTGGACGGGAGTCATATCCAAATTGAGTGGCAAACCTTGGGCTGCCATAATAAATTGATCAATGCCATAAATAGCAACAGGGCAAGGGCAAACGCACCTACCCAAATAAGAGTTGTATTAATAAATTTCATGATTTTATTTATTTTTCTTGGAGTTCAAAGCTTTAGCTTTGATACTCG
>JAUXCJ010000181.1 GCA_030618965.1 Thiomargarita sp. | reverse complement strand
CTTGTTTATTATCACCTTGTAGTCCTTGTGCAAGTGGTTCTGCTTCTATCGCAGTAAAATCTTCTAAATCAATGCGTTTACCAATATTAAAAGGGGTGATGTGTGAATTTTCTATTAAATCAGATGGCGTAGCAACACCAATTAAGCAAAAGCTTAAACGCTGTAAATTAGGGGCTTGGGGGCGGGCGTTGTAGCATTCACGAATGGCGACAAAAAATTCATCAGTCGAAAAAGGTAAACTGCGTACTGCATCAATTTCATCAATGAAAATCACAATGGGTTGCTGACAGTGAACTAAAACCACGTTGCGAAGGGCTTGCATCAACCGTTGGAGAGGCCCTAACTGTTGGTGTTCATCCCAAAAATCCTCCAATTCCTCTTGTAAATGCAGTTGTTCACCGATTTTGAACATCAAGCCATCGTACCACTGCTCAACCGCCAGATTAATACCGATGCCGGTCAGTTCAAACGCCACTACCGCTGTTCCTTCTTGGCGCAGACGTTCAGCCACGCGCACCATTAGGGAACTTTTACCCGTTTGGCGGCTGGTGAGTACATAGCAAAATTCGCTTTGTTTTAAGGCATGATATAAGTCGGTATCGGCTTGACGTTCTATGTAAGAAGGTGCGTCTTTAGCTAATGTGCCACCTGTAGCGACATAGAAATTGGTGTCAGTCATGTTCAAAATCCTCTTCTTTAAGAGACATACGCTATAACAAGTGCTTTTTCAAATAAGTAGCATAAATCTCACAACGGGGGTGAACATCATTCTTAGAGTCACCGCTCAATATGCCTGCGCTACGGAGACGGTAAAACGAGTCATAATCTGGACAAGCTTCTCCGCGAAGTACCCCACGCATCACGTCAGATAAGGGTGGCTCACGGTTGAGCAACATGACAATACGACGCAAATGGTCACCAAAAGCTTTGTCATCGTGATCCGCTGTGCTGATAAATTCATCCAAAGTTTTGTTGTGGAGAACAATGTCATTCAGTCCACAACGCACGAGATACGGTTGTCCTCCCACCAGTTGATTGAAATGGCGTAGTTCAGTCTCATCCCGTAACGGTGAACCATAACGCTGGTTTAAGTCAGCTACTTGCTCAAGGGTAAAATCCTCCAACATTAATTTAGTGCCAACATTGAAAGGTGACTGATTCTGATCTTTAATGAATAGGTAAGTCTCTGTTGCATAAGCAATTGCTAATGTCAACCTTGAGCAAGGGCTATCAGGGTTAAGAGCGCGTTCATTGTGCCAAGTACGACACAACGCGAAAACTTCACTACTGAAATTATAAAGAAATAGACGGTCAGCTTCATCAATTGCCCATAACAGTGGCTTTTGCGTTTTAGCCAGTATTTCACGACGAAAATAATGATCAAAGTTCATGTTGGGAGCGCGATGAGGCCGCCATTTGTCTTGAGGATATACGTCTAAGTCAAGTTGATCAGCTAACATTTCGCCAATGGCAATAAAAAATGTCTCTAAACTTTGCAATTGGGCATCAATCAGCATTTGAAAGTCCGTCAATAAAACTTGCACCCCCGCCTCACGCGCTGCCTGTAGCCCTCGTGCCAACAACGAAGTCTTGCCGACTTGTCGTGCGCCTTTTAGCAAAACAATACTATCACGACGAGCAATGGCTGTTTGAAAATCCTTATCTACCTGACGCTCAACATAAAATTTTGAATCCAGCGGAATTGCACCGCCAACCATCTCTAATTCATATTTTTTTGTTGGCATAGTTGGTGATTTTATTAATTGTTTCAATAAGTTATTTACTAATGGTATATCATCATTAGAATTATGCCACTGTGTATCTGGAAAATTACCAAGCAAGTTGGATAAATTTTGTGGCAATGGCTCCTCAAAATTAAGGCGTATAGGAAACAACCGAGGCTTGCCCGCGTTTTCCTGTGCGATTTGATAGGCTAGTTCGACTTCATAAATCAGCATTTCGCTGTACACAGCACTTGGAGACAACAAAATCACCACAGCATCCGCTTTTTTGAGTTCGGATGTCATTTGCTTTTCCCACTCATTACTAATTTTGGTATGGCGATCAATAAATACGCTATGCCCCGCTTTGATGAGATGTTCTTCAAGTAAGCCTAATAATTGTTCATCGGGTTGGGCGCGTCGCTTGTAGAGTAATGCCACTCGTAGAGCTTCAGATGGTGTTTCGCTTTGCGTATAGTAAGCTATGGCAAAGTTATCAGATTGCTTAAAATCAAAAATCGGGTGCTGTTTGTCTTCATTTTTCGTGCGTTTAGGGACTACTTCGCAGGTATATCCTGCTAAATCAAGGATACGGACATAACCCTCTTCATTTTTTGTTTGTCCTTGTAAAACTTCGATTAAAGCTTGGGTAAAGAGACTATATTTGTCTCCATGATATAGGTATGAAAATTCATTTTCTCTTGAGGACGCAATGAATGCATAACCTCTGCCCTTTTCTAATTCCTCTAGCGCGTCGTGGGGAATAGGAATAGGAGACTTGGTAAGTCCCACGTCTTTTTTACTTACACCACCGGCATGACAACAATCAAGCAATACCACTACTTTTTTAGCTTGAATCGCTTTTAATTTCCCAGCAAACTCGGTACCACTGATGGTGGTTTTGTCCAGACGATTGACATCATAGCCATAAGTCATCAAATAGTAGGATTGCCCTGTCGTATAACCATGTCCAGAAAAATAGATGATAACAGTAGAATCACTGTCGGTAGACTGAGCCAGTTTGTCTAAGGCTGTCAGAACAGATTTACGATTAGCCTGTTCACTGGTGAGTAAATGAACTTGTTCAGGTGGATAGGCACAGCGTCCTTTATCTTTTAGAATATTCGCTAAGCCTTTAGCATCATTAATGGTGCGGGGTAAATCGGCTCCAACACCAACAATTAAGGCATGTCCCTCGGTAAAATTTTTAGGCATTTATTTATCCCATTACTTAAGAGTGATAACTTGACAATATTATCACCGGGCTAAATTTTATGAAACCGTAGCGATTACTTTAAAAGGCTTCGCTGAGGAGTACAAAGCGCAGCTTTGTTGTTCTGGCAAAGACAAAGCTGCGCTTTGTACTCCTAAGCTTACGCCTGGGCTGTTAAATTTGAAGTGATTTTTAAAATGAGGGCAAAATCCAGATCGAAAAGAAATTTAGGGGTTTTGTAGCTCTTGGCTTTATTTTGTAATTCCTGGCATGGTGGGCAACAAAAAACCCTTGCCCATCCTACAAAAAAGCTTAATGGCAGTGCCCGACGCTAGCTTTCTGTCTGCTCGCACCGGGTTAAGTTCTGTATAACTATGATAATACTTTAATACTTATCGTCACAGCTACTTACTATCATCGCTTCTTACCAATTGGGTGAGTTTTTGGGAACTGCTTTGCTATTTTGGTTGCCTTGGGAGTACAAACTGGATGCCCCCAACCATTTGCACTGACCCCATTTGTAATGTCATTAACAATATTATCGTCTTTCGTAGGACTCACACCCGCAGGCACGTTATCCAAGTTGAGTTTATGGCGTAGCTTCCAGGCAATATTATGGTCTGCACATGAGCTATCTCCACTGACACCAATCGCTCCTACTAATTTGCCTTTGCGATCATATAGTGGCAAACCTCCACCAAACACGTTGACTCCACCAATTTTATAACTGACCATGGGGTCTAGTTCCGTGCCAATGGCCTGCGAAGGGCCGCGATAGGCCACCTTAGTGGAAACAGGATTACTGAACTGGAGCCCAAATAAACTTCCACCAGGCTGCACCGCCGAAAATAGATTTGCTGTTGACAAGGCTAAGCCCGGAAGACTGAACGCATTGGCTGTGTTGGCTTTTTGGGCCGATATGACCCGACTACCAGGCCATTGATCACCACGCTTTTTTCCTGAAAATACAACTGAAAGCACCACTCCATCCCTATCTACAATGGTGGCCCACATATGAAAGCCAAATCCGCCATTGGCTTCTGCAACAACTTTTTTCAGAGCTTTCTGGAGTTGCGAATGGCTTGGTAAGCTACCGCCAAACGAGGCTTGGGAAAACAGGGCCGTTAAAACAACCGTCGCCAAAACCAAATTGGGTACTCTTTTAATCTTTTTCATAACATCTCCTTAAGTTTAATTTGGAACAGAATTAAGGTTACACGAGAAAGTGTCTCTACTATCAGATCAATAGTTCTGCAAACCTTTTCTCAACAAACAACAATTATGGTTTAGGAAGACTACTTTCAAGTGCTTTTTTCTCAAGCCCTTCCATCAGTCCAATCGTTGCAAAATTTGATAAAACATCAAGATTAGTCTGTAGTGGCTTGCCGGTATCACCTAAATTGATGATATTATGCGGCATTGTGAGCTGAACACCCTTTAAATTGGGATAGATAATGGCAGCAATTTCTCTTTGTATTTCAGCCTTGTAGATTTCTGGCCGTCGCGCATCGTACATTGCTTTAAGTATTTCAGCTTCAGCTAAGCCTCTGTCTTTTCTAGTTTTGACTTCAAATTGCGCGGCTTCAAAATTAGCCTTTTGAATCTCCAGATTGGCTTGAGCAATTCTGAGTTCTTTTTCTTTTTTGATCCTAGTTGTTGTTAAGGCAATGACTAATTCTCCCT
>JAUXCJ010000145.1 GCA_030618965.1 Thiomargarita sp. | reverse complement strand
GTGGAAACGTATTTCGCTTAGGTGGTAGCATGTGGATTTGGGATACATATGATCCCAATGATGATAAGGGCATTTATCACTATTATTATTATTATGACAATGGTACTGTCAAACCAGAGTCTGGTGGATTGACTAAGGCAGATCAAGGCAGCGAAGGATGGATTTACCGAAGAAAAAGGCAATGAAGCCAGCCGTGTAGGGTGGGCAGCAAAAAGACGCTGCCCACCGTTCCTAGCTATGATGCCTGTAAGGAAAATTGTAATATTATGAAATCAAACCTAAAAAAAACACTCCCCGCCATCGCGCTTATCTTATTTTCATCCAAAGCCGCCAGTGAAATCTCGTGGCAACCAGTTACAAATGGACAAATCCCCTCTAATGCCATTCAAGGTGGTTGGGAAGCTAATGGAACTCAGTTGCCAGTTTGTCGAGCCTATCGCGGTAATGAACGCCATCCTGGAAAAGTAGTCAGTGGGCGTTGTAACTATGGTTATGGGGGACGAGAAATTAGTAGTTCAAGCTATGATGTTCTTGTTGGACCAGATCACGAATCTAGTTGGGAGGATATAGGTAAATCAACGCCAACTGGTTGGTATCCGTTGGCTGGTGGTCACGAACCTGGCCGTATTTTGTATATTTGTCGCGCTAAACATCGTCAAGGTTTTTTCACTGACAAAGGGGTTCATCCAGGCAAAATGGTTGGTAATCATTGTAATTATGGATATGGTGGCTCTGAACATCGTGTTAGTAGAGCCGCTATTCTTTATGTGAAACCGTCGAAAACCAGTTCATCACGACAAGATAAAATACACCAAATTATACAAGAGGTGGATAAATACTGGCTTAATAAACATGGCTTTATGCGTTTAAATCCACATTCTGGTTTTCCAGCAGATATTGATAATGAAAACCCAGTATTGTTCACAGCGGAATATCTGTTTCTTCTTGATAAACTGGGCGTACTTCGTGGCGAACTTAAAGCCCGATACCAGCAAAAGATTAAAAATGCTATCGCCAAATTGCAACTCGAACCTGGACTTTTCGACCGCTATCCAGAGGATAAACATCAAAATAGAGACAGCGTTTGCATTCGGCACTTCAGTCGAGATGAACAAATTGGTTTAGTAATACTTGATAAGGTTTTCGACTGGCAGCTTGGATTAGCAAGGGATTTAGTCAATTACGGCAAAACACACAAGCGGCTTGGAGGCAATTGGCATTATGAAAATAGATTTTGGCGTGCTTCTAGTCAACCAGTCGATTGGGTTTGCCATCATGGTGAGATAAAAAAGGGGCTGGCAGCTGAAAAGTATGGCATACGAACTCCAAAATTTCGTGGTTTGCTCAAAATCGCAGTGGGTGGTTCACCGGATTTTCTTGCCACTGCGGAAATTATTGTTGGCCTCAAGTTGACCGCTAGGAAACACGTTGGGGAAACGAGTGGTAAAATTCTGGCCTATTTGCGTAGTAGCGCGATTTTGGAAAAGAGTCGTAAGCATAAAATTAAGAACGCTGTTGGTGCTTTTTATCAAGATATGCTGTTTCAATATGGAGAACGTCCTTTGCACGCGCTGATGAAAATTTATTTCAAAAATGAAAATCACCCGATTCGTCGGCTTTCGGCTTATTTACATTAAACAGATAACTGATAACTAATTAAGGAGAGCAATTATGCTAAAAATACAATTCACTAAAACCGCCCCCTTATTTTTGGCGGCAGTGCTAATGCCATCTGTATCAATGGCTATTGAAGATTGTGGGACTTCTGTCACTGAATGTGAGTTTAGACAGAAAATAAATAAGGCCGAAACTACTGCCGATGATGCCAAAAAGAGGGCCATTAACGCCCAAGGCACGGCTGATGATGCTCGCAGACGGGCTGATCGCGCCCAAGGCACGGCTGATGATGCCAAAAATAGGGCCGTTAACGCCCAAGGCACGGCTGATGATGCCAAAAATAGGGCCGTTAACGCCCAAAGCTTGGCTCAAAAACATGAGAGAGGAGACTTTCAAAACACTCGCCTTTACTCCAAGGTATTGGAAATAAAGGGCGATGGAAGTTTTCCTGTGTATATTGATCTAGCAGATTCACCCACTGATGATTATGATATGCGTTTTATCATGTATTCTGATAACGGGTTGAGACTTATGGGTGGTAATTTCGGGATTGGGGAATCGGAACCACAATACAAACTAGACGTAGCAGGCACCATTCGGGGGCACAATATCACCCCCTCAGATCAACGCCTCAAACAAAACATCCACCCGCTTGAAAACGCTCTCACTAAACTTCAAGGGCTACGCGGTGTCAGTTTCAAGTGGAAAGACAAAGCGCAAGGAGCAGAAACCCAAATTGGCTTGATTGCCCAAGAAGTGGAAAAGGTACTGCCCGAATTGGTTTCCACGGACTCTGAAGGCTACAAATCCATCGCCTACGGACAACTCACCGCTGTACTGATTGAAGCCATTAAAGAATTACAACAGCAAAATGAGAAAATGGCTAAAAAAATAGAGGCGCTAAGTGCGTCGCAACCCTAATTAATTGTCGGAATCAGAATTTGCCGAATTTGAGAATTGACTAAAACCCAATTTCTGAAAATTCTTTAATTCTGGAAATTCTGATTCCGACAATTAAATTTATTGATTGGTTAAACCCAGTTAAATAAATTCTAACACCGAATAAAATTCTTTGAGATCAGCATGATCGGGTAATCCAGCCACTTGAGCATCTCCAAGTTCAACAATCAACCAACCAAAATCTTGAGATTTGGCAACATCCATTGTGAAAAATTGACTATTCACAGTTTGAGCAATTTCTAGAAATGGTTCTAGTGGCAGTTCAATAGGAGGATATTTCTTGTTATCCCAATATGGATAAACCGCAACCGGTTTTTTATACAGGAAAAAAATTCGATATTCCAAAGTCAAAGGCATACCACTTTTCCAATGAGTACCGATGGGTTCAAACGCGACATATTCACGAAAAACTAATCCACCTGCGATTTGCCCACCTTGTAACTCAATAAATCGTTGCACCACTTTTGAAACGGCTACTTTGTCAGCCGCTGAAGGAATAAAACACGCTTGATTCCAGTAATGTTTTTGGGATTTGACATAATCTTTGAGAATAACCGGATGGTTACCGAATGGCTCAAGCAGTTTCATAATCGCGTTAATGGAAAAATCATCTCCATTTTTTATCCAAACCGTTTTTGGAGTCAATGTCTGAATGAGAGGATAGCTTTCTGGTAAATAGTGACAATATTGATACTGTATTGGCGTATTAATCAATGTTACTCCTTTATTTTCAAGGGCATGATACAAAGTGGTGTATTTTTCCGGTGTCATCATCCAACCTCGATAAATAGCAAGGCGTGTTTTTTCGGTTTTAGGAATCCACCTTAATGCCGCGTTAATATCATCAAGTAAAGCTTCATAATTTATAATGAAATATGGCAATGAACAAGCTTGAGCTTCAAGAACATAATCATTATCAACGTTTTTTGAATTTAGTGGATTCGCACAAAAAAGGATTTCCATATAAATAATAGCTAATGTTAAATAGGTAAGTACTGAACCATAAGTTTTAATGCTTTTTGGAGTTCAAAGCGAAGCTTTGTTAGCCCATTTACAAAGCTTCGCTTTGAACTCCAAAATACTTGAGAATTTGTGGTTCAGTATTTAGTGGTATAAACCTGACATATTTTTGAAATATTTCAGGTTTTTTTAGATAATATTTTTTTAGTAGTGTCTCTAATTGATTTTTTCAACTTAGTCAATTAACGAAACACTTTTCACTTGTGCATACAAAGCTGCCCCAGGCTCCACTTTAAGAACCGCCGCTGATTTTTGCGTAATACGGGCAAGTAACAAAGTGTCAGCAGCCATTAAGCGCACTAAAACCTGAGCTTTATTTAATGCCGATACTTCCTTGACAATAACTGGAATTATGTTAAGAATGCTAGTATGTTCAGAAGGTTGCCAAACGAGACTGACATCACGAGCATGTACCGCTACTCGCACGCTTTTCCCAAGACTTAAATCTTCCCGTGGCAATAATATCTCTCCTCCGTCAAAGCGCAGACAAGTCAAGTGATAGTTCTCGTCGTGTTTTGCTACAGTTGCTTCTATGATTGATACCGCATTATCAGATTTTGCCAAAGGCAAAGATAGGCTAGTCAACATTTCCGAAATTGGCCCAAAGCCCTGTACCCGTCCATTGGAAAGTAGTACCATTTGATCAGCTAAGTGCGCGACTTCTTCTATCGAATGGCTAACATAAAGTATCGGAATAGAGAGTGTTTCATGCAATTGCTCAATATAAGGCATCAATTGGGCTTTACTTTCTCGATCTAGGGCAGCTAATGGTTCGTCCATCAGCAAAAATTCGGGGCTAGTGAGAAGGGCGCGAGCTAAGGCAACCCGTTGCCGCTCACCACCAGAAAGGTTGGTGGTACGGCGCTCAAGCAAGTGACTAATTCCAGTGAGTGAAATTGCTTCATCAAAGCTGATGCGTCGTTCACTCGCCCGCTTTAAAGCAAACTCAATGTTACCGCGCACCGATAAATGTGGAAACAGTGCTGCCCCTTGAAAGACATAGCCAATAGGACGCTTATGGGGGGGGACAAAAATTCGCTCATCCTGCCAAACTGTATCGCCCACCTGCAAACTACCCTGTACAGACGGCTCAAGTCCAGCAATGCAACGCAGCAAAGTAGTTTTACCACCCCCAGAAGGGCCAAATAAGGCGGTTATCCCCGATTCTGGAAATGCTGTTTGCACTTCTAGGGAAAAATTGCGCCGTTGTAATTGAAATTTTACTTCAATACTCATGGATTCTACTCTATGCACACATATAATAATTATTAATTCTAACAACAATAAAAAAATTGACTAAACTAAAATGATAAAATCAAATAAAATAATATGGTAAAAATAGTTAAAAAATTAGTACAACAGATTTACGGAAAAAACGGATTTAAAAAAACGGCTGTAACATTAATACTATGAATTTGGTAGATTTAATCCGTTGTACTCATTAAATCCGTTGTACTCATTGCGTAAGTATTCAGATTAAATATTGGCTTACGTTATCTCGCTTAGCGAGATTCTG
>JAUXCJ010000209.1 GCA_030618965.1 Thiomargarita sp. | reverse complement strand
GCTATGTTCAAAAAAATAATAGCCATCCTTTTCTTGATATTGAATCGTAGCGTGTTCTTTTGACACAAAATCATTAACTAATACCCAATTGTTCTCTTGAGAACGACCAATCTTTCCACCCATTGTATCAAAGGTGATATGACTTTCTTGGCCAGATGGCAATTCTTGTGGTTTTATAATACGAAATGTGATAGTCATAAATTATCCACCGATTTTCACGGTAAAACATCCTTGAGTGATTTTATCATGCCACTTGATGTTTAAGTTAGCAACTTATAATTATATTATTATAACTTTTAAATAAAGTTGATAATTTCAATTAATTACCTTCAATAGCTTTGCAATTGACTGATCAATTTCACTCTCTACATTCTCTGTTTATGACAGTATCTAACTGTTTTAACTGTTAAAGCCGTCAAAATATCGGCAATTCCAAATTCTGCCGCGCTTTTTTTAGCGTAATCAGTAAAACGATAACAATGGTCAAGATAACAAGGGTAGCGGCGGGCGTGGTTTTGGATTGCTTGTTGGGTGGCTTCATGATGTTTAGTTTGAATCAACGATTGCAAACGTTCTTGCACATGCCAACCGAAAAATAAGGTTTTTTGTGTGCATTTTCCAACAAAAGAAACTCTTGACTTTTAATTAACATCCTGTAATAATGCGCGTTTATATTTATTATAACGTATTCTTGACATAGGAAAATAAACCATGCTTCAACAAAAACTCACTACAAAATAGCTTTCTAACCCCTGCGGCTGGAAGGCATTCGGTTGTCTTTCAGAGTAGAGGTTGGTGTGTTTATTCATTCCTGTGTCAAATTAAGCCCTAGCTGACAGCCGTTAGCTAGGGCTTTTTTTTTGCTCAATGATTTTGAAAACAACAAGGAAATAAAATAATAATGCCAATCAAAATGGTTATAAAGAAAAGTAAAGTGCCTGTAAAGATTTACACCGACGAGGTTCAATCCAGTGCGCTTGATCAATTAATTAATATCGCCAATTTGCCTTTTGTCCATCATCACGTTGCAGCGATGCCTGATGTACATACTGGTATTGGTGCAACTGTTGGTTCAGTGATTCCAACAAAAGGGGCGATTATTCCTGCGGCTGTCGGTGTCGATATTGGTTGTGGGATGATTGCTACACGCTTATCTATTAATGCTACTCAGTTGCCTGATAATCTTAAAAAAGTCAGATTAGCTATTGAAGAGGCTATACCAGTTGGATTTGCTAAACATAAGTCGATACGTGCAAAAAATTCAACGATTAAATCTCTTAATAAAGTACTTGAAGAGAGGATTATTACTAAACATCCGGCTATTAATAAGATGATGAAACAAACCTATAGAACTTGGACGCAACAATTAGGTACTTTGGGTGGTGGTAATCATTTTATTGAGCTGTGTCTTGATGAAAATCAAGATGTTTGGATAATGCTGCATTCAGGTAGCCGAGGCGTTGGTAATGTCATTGGGCGTTATTTTATTGGTTTAGCTAAAAAAGATATGGAACGACATATCGCACAATTACCTCATCGTGACTTAGCTTATTTTTCAGAAGGCGCACAACATTTTGAGGATTATGTAGAAGCCGTGCATTGGGCGCAAGATTATGCAATGTGGAATCGGCGTGAAATGCTGCGATTATTAACCGAGGCATTACGCCAAGTATTGCTACCGTTTGAAATCACTAAAGAAGCGATTAATTGTCATCATAATTATGTGGCAATTGAAGAACATTTTGGTGAACAAGTCTATCTAACCCGAAAAGGTGCAATCAGTGCAACTGAGGGCGAACTGGGGATTATTCCAGGCAGTATGGGGACAAAGTCTTATATTGTGCGGGGCAAAGGTAATCCAGACTCATTTTGTTCCTGTTCACACGGTGCTGGACGCAAAATGAGTCGCACCCAAGCAAAACGCGAATTTAATCTTGATGATTTAGAAAAGCAGACAGAAGGCGTGGAATGTCGTAAAGATAAACAAGTAATTGACGAAATTCCAGGTGCTTATAAGTCAATTGATGAAGTGATGGAAAATCAAAGCGATTTGGTAGAAGCAGTGCATACACTGAAACAAGTCGTTTGTGTTAAAGGTTAAATAACTAAAGGAATTAAGTAATGAAAATTAGAAATCCCATAGCTCGCGCTCCTATTTTGAAAAAAGGTGGCGCACATGTGAAAAAGAAATCCAGTCAACGGGCTCAAGTGAGAAAAGAGCTGAGAAAAATGCTGGATGATTGTTGGAATAAATGAGTTTTACGACAAATGAGTTATATTTTAAAGCATTTTGATACGACACTCATAAAATTTAATCTTACCTCAAGTGCCATAGAGGGTTTATCTGTAGAAATTCTTGAGATTGATAACAGATATAAATCATTGTTTCCTATTGATTTAGATCCTAAAAACAATGGTTTGCTGCAATGGCTCAAAAGACGAGTCATACCCAAAAATAGGGCGTTTGTTGAGAGCTTTCTGGCAAAACTTGGACTTAGTGTTAATGACACCAAAGGAATCATTAATATTTGCAAAGGCTTATCGCTTAATGATTGCTATTGGATTGTAGACGAGACTTTTGACGCTAGCTTTGAGAAATACAATTTATATGAGAATCGTTTTGATCGTATATTATCGACGATAGCTTACACTGGCTATGGTGACACAATACGCAGTGATTTTGCTTCTACGCCGGAGCTAACTACAGATGGTATGCTGGCTAAATGTTGGCGCCGGATAAATGGCAAAATAACTCTTTATAAAACTGGAACTACTGGTGCTGCAAATACTGGAAATGAGCCATATTCTGAGTTTTATGCCTTTCAAATAGCTAAAACAATGGGATTGAACGCCGTAGAATACAAACTAAGTAAATGGAAAGGACAGCTTTGCTCAACATGCGAATTATTTACAAACCAAAAACTTTCGTATATTCCAACTGGTAGAATTGTGACTGGATGGGGAGCAGTTATAGAATATTACAAGCAGCTTGGTGAAAGCTATTATGAATCACTTATAGATATGCTGATTTTTGATGCCGTCATCTGCAATGTGGATAGACATTTTAGCAACTTCGGTTTAATTGTAGATAACAAAACCAACCAAATTGTAAATACAGCACCTATATTTGATAATGGTTTATCGCTGTTCAACTATGCAATGGCAGATGATTTAGAGGATATAGATGCTTATGCGAAAACGAGATTGATGGCAACTTCACAGGATTTCATCACTTTTGCAAAAGAAGTTATAAGCAAAGAACAGAAGAAAAAATTGCGATTGTTAATCAATTTCAAATTCAAAAAACATTCACGATATAATTTACCACCAAAAAGGTTAAAAATTATAGAGGAATTTATCCAAAAAAGAGTACAAGAACTTTCCCGTGCAAGGTAACCTTGCACTCCGATTTACTGTTTGTTGTTTATTTAAACAAATCTGGAGTAATGAGATGAGCGATACGTATGAAATCGAAAACAATGCGATTGATGGGGAAGATGAGATGGGTTCGTTAAATCATAGCGCAGTACAAAGCAATCTGACTTATTTACTTAAATGCGAAACCAAATGCTTTGTCGCTACAGAACTGAGTTTAGACATTAGTCAATATGATCTTAGTGAGTATGAACTAGGTTCAAAAAATGAACTGAAACCTGATGTGTGTGCTTATCTGAAACGCCCTGTTATCCCAAAGGGCAAGAATGATCTGTTAAAGGTATCTCAAATGCCAGATTTGGTTATTGAGATACTTTCTCCACGACAATCGGTTGATTATCTTATCAGAAAAATTAAGGCTTATTTTGAATTGGCTGTGCGTTCATGTTGGTTAGTTGATCCAAGTAGAAATCTTTTAACGCTTTATTCGAGCCCGAATCAATATCAAACCTTTACCCAGAAGGATATTAACTTTTCTGATAAGATCATGGATATTCAACTTCCTATTAAAGAAATTTTTGAAGTGTAGTAATGTCAAAGTGCAAGGTAACCTTGCACTCCAAATACTTTTACCGAAAATCACGCAACGGCACTACAAACACTGTCAACGCCGCCGAACTTATCGCTCCAAATAGTCGCTAAACCGCCAAAAACGGGATCTGGTATAATTAACGTGCCAAAAACGATTGCTAAATATGCTGGTAAAAAATAATGCTCGTAATCAAAAAAAACAGTACAAAAATTTGAAAATAAAGCTAAAAAGTTTTTGTAGCCAAATTTCTCTATGGCTTGTGTGAGTCACAGGTAAAAAGCGGCGTGCTGCCCAAGGT
>JAUXCJ010000165.1 GCA_030618965.1 Thiomargarita sp. | reverse complement strand
CGGACAAATCTATTGATTTAATAGGGTTTTTAATTGATAAATAATTTCTAAGGCTTGTTTAGGTGTCAGATCTTCTGGTGATAAACTTTTAAGTTGAACAATTACGGGATGTGAATCAAACGATTTAGTTGGTAATGGCTGTGGTAAATTAAGTGTTGTTTGTTGTGAACTCAACTGTTGAGCCTCTAATTGTTTCAGGCGAATACTGGCTTGATTGACAATCTTTTTAGGAACGCCAGCTAGTAGGGCAACTTGTAAGCCATAACTTTGATTTGCTGGCCCTTGTTTAACTGTGTGCATAAAAATCAGTTTATCATTTTGTTCCATCGCCTCTAAATGAACATTGACAATACTTTGCTCAGGTAAAGCAGTCAATTCAAAATAATGGGTAGCAAATAGGGTATAAGCACCAATGTGATTAGCCAAATATTCGGCACAAGTCCACGCCAAAGATAGGCCATCAAAGGTGCTGGTACCACGCCCGATTTCGTCCATTAGCACCAGACTGTTGCGAGTCGCATTGTGTAGGATATTAGCCGTTTCGGTCATTTCTACCATAAAAGTTGAACGTCCTCCGGCTAAATCATCATTGGCACCGATACGGGTAAAAATGCCGTCAATTGGACCGATAATGGCTTGCTGAGCTGGGACGAAGCTACCAATGTGAGCGAGTAAGACAATCAAGGCTGTTTGTCGCATGTAAAGTGATTTACCAGACATATTTGCTCCAGTAATCAATAACATACGTTTTATTTCGTCCAATTTCAAATCATTCGGTATAAATGGCTCATCTTGCACGGCTTCAACAACAGGATGCCGCCCTTCAATAATTTCAATAGAAGCTTTATCAGTGAATTCAGGTGGATAAAATTTTAAGGTATCGGCACGCTCGGCAAAATTATTGAGTACGTCTAATTCAGCTAGTGCCGCACTACTGCTTTGTAATTCTGGTAGAAATTTTAGTAATTTATCTAATAATAAGTCATATAAATATTTTTCCCGATTTAATGCTCGTTCCTTGGCACTGAGCACTTTATCTTCAAAACTTTTTAATTCATCTGTGATATAACGTTCTACAGCTTTAAGGGTTTGACGGCGAGTATAATTAGTTGGGACTTTTTCACTATGTACACGACTAATTTCAATATAATAACCATGTACTCTATTAAAACCAACTTTCAAATTACTAATACCGGTGTTTTCTCGTTCTCGGTTTTCTAAATCAACTAAATATTGTCCAGCGTTTTCGCTTAAACTGCGTAGTTCGTCAAGTTCTTGATCATATTTGGGGGCAATCACGCCACCGTCACGCAATAACATGGGTGGTTTTTCGACAATCGCGGCAGATAATAGGGCAGAAATTTGTGGAAATATGCCTATTTGTTTTGCCAATTTTTGCAAATAGCCACTCTTAATTTGTTGTAATTGTTTTTGCAAATTGGGCAATGCGCTTAATGCTGTATGTAATTGGTTTAAATCACGCGGGCGGGCTGATTTTAGAGCAACCCGCGCCAAAATGCGTTCACTATCGCCAATAGCGCGTAGCTGTTGATATAAAATATCAACACTTTGTGTTTCAAGTAATATGCCAATAGTGTGATGACGTTCCCGTAATATTTGAATATTCCGTAATGGACGATGTAGCCAGCGACGCAATAATCGTCCCCCCATTGGGGTGGCACATTCGTCCATGATATTAACAAGGGTATGTGTACCCTGTCCAATAATACGGCTATCTAGTTCCAAATTGCGCCGACTAGCTGCATCTAATAAGATACTATCTTCACGCCGTTCCCAATGTAGGGCTTGAATATGGGGTAATTGTGTACGCTGCGTTTCACGGACATATTGAAGCAAACAGCCAGCAGCTCTTAAGGCGACGCTGAGATGAGCGCAGCCAACGCCAGATAAATCACGGGTGCCAAATTGTTGGGTGAGTAATCTCAGCGCAGTATCCAGTTCAAAATGCCAAGGTGCCTGTTTGCGTAAGGGATAATTTTTTAAATTGAAGCGGCTATCTTCACTGATTAATAATTCTGCGGGGCGGAGCCGCTCTAATTCATTGTTGAGTAATGTTTCTTTATGTACTTCAATCAACACGAAACGCCCACTGCCTAAATCAAGGCTAGCAATCCCAATTAAATCTTCAACTTTATGTATAGCGACTAATAAGCTTTCTTGGCGTTCTTCTAATAAGGCTTCATCGGTTAAAGTGCCGGGCGTGATGATGCGAGTGACTTTACGCTCAACCAGCCCTTTACTGGTTGCAGGATCGCCAACTTGTTCACAAATCACGGCAGATTCGCCTTTACGAACTAATTTAGTCAAATAATTTTCTAAGGCATGAAAGGGAATGCCAGACATAGGAATGGGCTTGCCGCCTCTTTTGCTACGAGAAGTGAGGGCAATATCCAAAAGACGCGCTGCCCGTTCCGCATCTTCAAAAAATAATTCATAAAAATCCCCCATGCGAAAAAACAACAACATGTTAGGATATTCTGCTTTGATGCTGAGATATTGTTGCATCGCAGGTGTGTGTTCTTGAAGGTTTGGTTTTTGGTTTGACATTTAAATATTATAACAGGCAAGTGTGTGGTATTAAGGATTAATTGAAAAAATGAAAATTTTAGTCAGTAACGATGACGGCCATCAAGCGCCGGGTCTTTTATGTTTAGTCGAAACATTACAAAAATTTACCGATGTCACAGTGGTTGCCCCTGATCGTAATCGGAGTGGTGCGAGTAATTCTTTGACTTTAGAATATCCCCTTAGAGTCAAACAGGCAAACAATGGCTTTTATTATGTGAATGGTACACCAACTGATTGTGTGCATTTAGCGATCACAGGTTTTCTGGAAACGCAGCCTGATATTATTGTTTCAGGTATTAATGCGGGCGCGAATTTAGGAGATGATGTGATTTATTCTGGCACTGTAGCGGCAGCAATGGAAGGACGTTTTTTAGGTTTGCCCGCCTTAGCCGTTTCATTGGCTAGTTTCAATCCTAAACATTATGAAACGGCTGCCCGTGTTGTGGACATGTTATTAGACCGTTTACAAAATGAGACCTTACCCTTGCCAGTTGATACAATTTTAAATATTAATGTTCCTGATTGTCCTTGGGAAGAATTAAAAGGAATCCAAGCCACCCGTTTGGGCAGTCGCCACCGCGCTGAACCCGCGATTAAAAGTACAGATCAGCATGGCCGTCCCATTTATTGGATTGGCCCTGCTGGTGCAGAACAAGATGCTGGGCCAGGTACAGACTTTGACGCGGTTAATCAAGGATTTGTATCAATAACACCTTTACATGTTGATTTAACTCGCCATTCGGCATTAGAAAATTTAGGAGAATGGTTGACAAAGGATTAGTTAAGGAGAAAAAAATGCAATACCCATTAAGTGAAAAAATAGGCAATCCAGAGTTGCTAGTTGGACGAGAAAAGGAATTTAGTCAATTTAACAAATGGTTATCCATGATTCCGGCTAGATTGTCTAAATCTCGCGTTATCTTAGCACGCCGTAAAAGTGGCAAAACGGCTTTTGTACAACGCATATTTAATCAGCTTTGGAATGCAAATGGTGCAGTAATTCCATTTTATTTTGATATTGCCGATAAAAAAATTTGGTATCAAGATTTTGCGATAAAATATTATCGAAGTTTTGCATCGCAATATATTTCCTTTTTAGAAAGGGATGCAACATTAGTTCGCAAAATACTGAGTTTAGAAAACATCAAAGAATATGGTTTAGCTAAATCAAATCAACTTTTGGTTGATGATGTAGAAGAGATTTTCAACAACAAAAAAATGGGTTTTCATGAATTTATCTGGGATATTGCCCATTCAGCTCCGCATCGTTATGCGGGTGTTTTGGACATACGCTTTTTAGTAATTTTGGACGAGTTCCAAAATATCAGTAACTATGTTTACCGTGATGAAAATTGCAAAGGCGAACCTGATGAATCAATGGCTGGCAGTTATCATTCCTTTTCAGAATCAAAAATCGCTCCGATGCTAGTCACTGGTTCTTATCTGGGGTTATTACTAAAGATTATTAATAAATACCTAGAAGCTGGGAGATTATCCCGTATTTTTATGAAGACATATCTGACACAAGAGGAAGGTTTACAAGCCGTTTATAAATACGCAGAATTTTATCAAGAAGAAATTAGCTTAGATTCTGCAATACAAATCAATGAACTATGTATGTATGATCCATTTTTCATTTCCTGCGTGATTCAAAGTCATTATGAAAATAAAGACTTGAGAACAGTTCAAGGAGTCATTGAAACGGTTAATTATGAAATTTCTGATAGAAATTCGGAAATGTCAGTTACTTGGGGCGAATATATTGAAACCGCAGTTCAACGGATTAATGATAAACATGCCAAACAAATTTTATTGCATTTATCCAAACATAATGAGCGTGATTGGACTCCTCAAGAAATAAAAGATTATTTAAATCTTGATATTGAAGTAAATAAGGTTCATAAAAAATTGCTCAGTTTAGTAGCGTCTGATTTAATTGTGCAAGGAAGGGCAGATATTGATTTTAGAGGTTTACAAGATGGAACTCTGAATTTAATTCTCCGCAACCGCTTTGAAAAGGAAATCAAGACTTTTGTTCCTGATTTTAAAACTGATTTCTTGGAAAAAATTCAGGCAATGAAAAGCAAAGAGCGGCAATTACAGGGAATGATTAATCATTTGTCGGGAAAATTAGCGGAATCACAATTAGCTCTAGCTTTTTTAAATCATAAAAGTTTTGCTTTATCAGCTTTTTTTAAAGGAGTTCCTGATACAACGCCT
>JAUXCJ010000397.1 GCA_030618965.1 Thiomargarita sp. | reverse complement strand
TATCAGTTTCTCCTGTGTCGTTAAACCAATATTTCCATAAGCCGGTTAAAAAGCATTCTAATGACAATGTCATCCCAGTTAAACCAGCTTTCAATTGGACAAATGCTTTTTGTTTTTCCCGTTTCTGACTCGCAAAACATTTTACCCAAGCATTATGAGGTTCATTTGAGAGTTCGTTTAAGTCAATAAATAATATTTTATCTAATAGCGGATTGTTGCTGCAATATACGCCTTTATGTTTAGTTTTGACATAACCAAATTTAGTCAAGGTGTCAGCGCGTGGAGTTTTAGCACTCATCAATACGGTTTGTATTTCGTTATCACTGATTTTATGAGAACGTTTATAAAAAGTATCGTAGCCCAAAACTTGTAGAAAAGCTTTTTTATTAATTGATTCGGTATATTTGAATTCAATTAAAATGTGGCTACAGTTGGTATCTCGGATGCCATCTGGCAAGCATGACTTTTGTTCCGCAGTCCATTTCGGCGAATCTCGGCGCAATAATAATATATCGGCTTCAGGTGGGTTAGTCATCACCTTCACATCTGGCTGTACCAAAATGTTCATTGGTGAAAGTAGCTCTTTTAGGAGACTTGCTAACAGTTGATGCCATTTAGTTGGGTTTTTTTTCATTGCTAACTTACTTTCCCAATAATGGTAAAATTTATTTAATATATCATTTGATACAGCTTATTTCCACAGTTTTTTTAATTTAAAAATAATTAAAAAAGATAATCTTGCAAAGGATTACCTTGCACTCCAAATTCAGCAAAGTCCAAGGTTTACTTGGATGTTTTAAGAGCTTGTAACAAACGTTGGTTAAATCCTTCACTTTTCAAATGATTAATCATCTCAATTTGAGTTTTCACCGATAAACCTATTTCTCTATTTAATAACTCTATAGCTCGATAGTAATCTGTTTGCATAACTGGTTCTGATAAACCATCCAACATTTTTTCAAGTGAATTATGCGCCCAAAAACCAGCTTGTAGTTCATAAATCAGCATCAATAAATGGTGGCTCGCGTAGGGTATAAACGGATATTTTTCAATCAGCTTAATATCCGCATTTTTTCGATAAAACTCAATTTTTTTGAATAACTCTACCATAAAAACTAATTCTTCTATGCTAAAATTCTTTTCATCAAAAATTTGGAAATAGATTTTATCAAAATGTAAACCTTTACGGTATCTCGCTTCATTCGGGCGGTGACATTTGGTAGCTAAGATCACTTCAGCAGCCAGTTCCATTCTAATGTCTGTATGTAAAGCCTTTTTATAGTTTGCTCCTCTCTTGCGTCGGTAATAAATACCATATTGCCTAAGTCCCTGTTCTATTTTTTTCTGGATCGAATCATTGGCTCGAAGGTCTCTAAGCGTAATCGCATTTTGTGAATTAGTTGCCAGCGTAATATCATGGATCAACTCTTCATTTTTTTTAGCACCCAGCTTATAAATACGAACCAGAACCATAGACTCGGAAAAATCTTGCAGCTTATTTTTTGGATCACTCAATACCTGTTGCAATGCTTTACTGGTTTGCCCACCGTTGATGATCTGTGCATCAAGCATTTTTATGAGAGTGAACTCTTTATTGCCCGATGGAGCATAAGCCAAATCGGCACAAATCATTGTTATTCCGTTGTTTAGAAAATAAAAATTTTTTCTCGCCTCTGGATCAAGCAAAGTAGTTTTAATTCCTTCATTAACACTACGCTTAAATCCTAAAAACTCACTAACATTTTGTTTTAAAAGAGTATTTTAATAGTTATTCATCAAATCGGCAATATTCTCGACTGGTACCGTACCAATCAAAGCTCGCTTGAAATTTAATTCTTCATCTACAAACTTGCCCTTGAATGTTAACATGCAATCAACTGGAGTATCCTGTTGTTGTATTGACAGTAACATATCATGGTTGATATAAATGAACTCATAGAGTTCGCGGATCATTGGACTTTCATTGGCAAAATCATCAATGTAGGATTGAGCCTTATCGGTCCATTTTAGGCCATTATTACAAAGATAGATTCGCACCGTTGGAATTTGACCTTCCTCAATATAACTATTGATTTCGTTCAGCTTTTCTCGAAGGTTGTGATGTACATCATAAGCGGCTAGTTCTCCAAAAAGATTTCTGATTGAACTAATAATAGAAATGACATCAGTTTCCCTAAAATTGGCATCCTTTTCCAAATTTGCAGAGTACTTGCCTTGAAAGATGGAAACTGTAAAATCACCCGTCGTCGGATCAGAATACTGAATAGCATCAATTTTAAAATCACCGCCACCATCAACGATAGAATCAAGTGTTGAGTCTACATCCATTTCCAGTACGGTTTGTACACATAATTGTACATAAGCCTTTGATCTGGCTTTTCCTATCTCTTCATCAAGATAATTTTCCTTAACAATATGTTCGACTTGTTTATGAACAATCTGCTTTGATAAGTTCATGGTAAATAATCCTAAAAATAAATCGGCTCAATTCAACAATTCATTCAACAATCCATCAAGTTTTACCACTTGAGCAGCTTGCTTCAAAGCTTGACTCTGGATAATCGCTTGTAAATCTTTCAAGGCTTGATTAAAATCATCGTTTACTACTAAATAATCAAATTCAATATAATGGCTCATTTCTTCAACTGCACCGCGCAATCGTTTCGCAATAACTGCTTCACTGTCTTTGCCACGATTTCGTAAGCGTTGCTCAAGTGTCGCTCGTGAGGGGGGGAGAATGAAAATGCTAACAGTGTCAGGTTTTAAGCGGCGAACTTGTTGTG
>JAUXCJ010000412.1 GCA_030618965.1 Thiomargarita sp. | reverse complement strand
TCCTTCAAAAAAAATATCAGGCTGAACAGCATCAGCCAAAGTTTGCCAGTGGTTCCTACAAACCAATGTAGGTATTAAAAATATTGGCATTTTGAGCTACCTCTATTGCTTTATAGAGACTATTAATTATATTAACACAAAGTAAATTCCTAATACTCATAATATTTTTAGACAAATTCAAATACTTTTGTTTACCTGCATATTTAATTGGTTTGCCCTTCCCACTTAGCGATTTGAAATTTTATCAAACATACTATATGATCCTATATAACGAACGTTCTATAGGATCATATAGTATGGCTAATACCAAAAATTCTTTTAATATCGCCCACTTTCTAGCCAGTAGATTTATTGAATCAAAATTAGTTTTGGCATTGATTCCAGCCATTTTATTATTTGGTATCATGGGATTACTGCTAACACCCAGAGAGGAAAATCCACAAATCATTGTGCCTGCTGCTGAAGTCACAGTTCAGATGCCTGGCATGTCGTCGCTTGAAGTAGAATATTTATTGCTCACACCCTTAGAAAATCGTTTAAACGCTATGCAAGGGGTCAAACATACCTACGGATTAGCCAGTGAAGGTGTTGCCAACATTCGGGTTGAATTTGAAGTCGGTGAAGACAAAACGGAGGCTTTTGTTCGCCTGTATGATCAAGTATTACGCTATCGGGCTGAAATGCCTCCACAAGCGGGTGAACCTCATATTAAAGTAATAGATGTCGATGATGTACCTTTTTTAATCATCACGCTTGCTTCTGCCGAATATGACCGACATACTTTAGGGCGTATGGCAGAACGCATGGTAGAACATTTACGCAGTTTGGATGGCGTTGGGAAAAGTGAAGTAATTGGCGCGTTAGCTGATGAAATACGGATTGAAATTAATCCGACTCGCTTGCAAAGCCTAGGACTTGATTTGAATCAATTACGGGCTAACATCCAAGCAGCCGATTTGAATTTACTCTTAGGAAAACAGGTGTTTGAAGATGAAAATCACCTGCAAAGGGTTAGTCATCTACTCCAAGATATTGGACAATTAAAACAATTAGTGGTGGCGACTGATAATCAACATGTACTGCATTTACAAGATGTTGCAACTATTGTTGATGAACCAGATAAAGAACAAAGTAGCTTTTCCAGATTTAATTTTGGTCGTGCAGATAGCCGTTATCCAGCAAACTCAGGTTTAGAAATGGCAGCAGTTCACATTGCAATAGCCAAACGTGCTGGAGCAAATGCTGTTCCTTTGGCAGAACAACTATTACAGCGAATTGCTACCATGCAAAGAGATTGGCTACCAAAATCTGTGCATGTCGTAACGACTCGTGACGATGGTCAAAAAGCGAATGATTCAGTTAATATGCTAGTTGAACATCTGTTTATTGCTATTGGCGTAGTCAGTTTAGTGCTATGGCTATTTTTAGGCTGGCGAGCCGCAGCTATTGTGATGTTTACAATTCCATTGGTATTTGCTTTGGTAATAGGAGCCGATTTAATTGCTGGCCCTTCTTTGAATAGAATCACACTCTATGCCTTAATTTTGGCATTAGGTATGTTGGTAGATGATGCCATTGTCGTGATTGAGAATATTCATCTACATAATCAACTATTACCCGCCGATTCTGATTCCAGCCAATATGCGAAAACTATTGTTGCTGCTACCGCAGAAATTGGAAATCCTACCACTTTAGCGACTTTCACAATTGTCACAGTGTTTTTATCCTTATTAATGGTTAGTGGCATGTTGGGGAATTATTTTTATCCGATGGCCTTTAATGTACCAGTTGCCATGATTGCCTCATTATTAGTCGCCTATATAATCACACCTTGGGCAGCACGCCGCTTTTTACCTGTGACTCACAAAACGCACCGAGAAATTTGGCTGCATAAACTGTTTCGCTTTATTTTCAAATTGTTGTACCGTTTTTTTTTATTACGAGCATTATTTTTTACCAGCATATTAATTGCCTTAATTCTCTCATTCCTACAACCAGCTTGGCAATTTGTGCGTCCTCAAGGAGTAGCAGGTGAGGTTTCATCTTATGGAGTCCCTTTGGCATTTTTACCGAAAGACAATAAGAACACCTTTCTCGTAACCTTTCACTTGCCTGATACCACGCCTTTAGAAAAAACCGACAGATTGGTTCGACAAGTGGAAAAAATTCTCTTGGAAAATACTAATGTTCTTAATATTCAAACTTTTGTAGGCATTCCATCAGTCGTTGATTTCAATGGACAATTGCGAGGTAGTTCTGCCAAAGTGGGTACTCAATATGCTGAAATTCGGGTCAACTTAACCCATAAATCAATCCGTAATATAAGCTCTATCGACATCGTAAAACAGCTTCGCCACCAACTTGCTACAATTATCCAGCAAAATTCTGAGACCACTATCCAATTAGTTGAAGATCCACCAGGTCCACCAGTAGCAGCCACAGTACTTGCAGAAATTTATGGCCCAGACAATGCTTTTCGAGAAGCCTTAGCTTTACAAATTAGAGAGAAATTCTTGCAAACTTGGGATATGGCGGAAGTTTGGGCAACTATTCCCACCCCAGTTCCCGAATACCGATTTGAAATTGACCAACGCCGAACTCGTTTAGCAGGTTTAAATGTACAACAAGTTGCTACAGCGTTAAAACTATTTTTACAAGGAGAAGTGGTTAATTATTTACATCAAACTGATA
>JAUXCJ010000178.1 GCA_030618965.1 Thiomargarita sp. | reverse complement strand
GATTGATTCTCTTAGCACTAACACCCCAGCAATTTTAGAATTTTATGTAAGTTCAGGAACTTACGTTGCAAGCGTAGAAGATAGTTCAAGCGGAGAAACAGATAGTATTGAGCGAGTTGTCGGAGAACTTGGCAAGTTCAAATACTACGCTAAGGAATTAGGTTTATTACTCAAAGATGAATCCATTATTCTAGCGGATGGCATCAGTTTGCGGATATTACCTAGCCTTGATAGTTCCTTTGAAAATTTATTGACAGCAACGGCGGATTATACTCACCTTTGCTGCGAACAAACGGCAGCTAAAATTTTAGCTGCTAATTTGATGTATTTGACGGCTAAAAATGAAGAACAACGTCAGACTGCTGAACAAATTATCTTAGCGGGAATTGCTAGGGAACAAAGAATGATACTCCCGGGGCAAGGTTTTGCAATGTATCCTGACAACGATTACATCAGTGAATACTATAGCAAATTCGCCGTCCGTTATCTCTGGGAATTGAACTTAGATGAGATACCAGAGATTTCTAAAAGTCTGGCTCAAGCGGTGCGTGAAGCACATTCAATGGCGGATGAAGCAGCAAAAGCCCATAAAATGCGTCTCAATGATAAAATCCAAAGTATTGAAGATGCCTATAGGTTAGTCAAGATAGGTAAAAAATATCAGCAAATAAGGCAGTTGATTAAAAGCTTAATAGATTTATCAAGCCAAAAAATCAGTTTAAAGCAACCCCAACACGCTGTTTATGAACGTTCTACGCTGGCTTACGCGGCAGCCTGTTTGATAGCAATGGGTGATTTAAGGCAAGGGATTAAATTGGCTAATCAGGTTACACGCCAATTTAATGAGCAAGGCAGACTTTATTCTACAGTGGATTCAGTCGCAGCGATCGCCTTAATGACTCAATTAAGAAAAGCAGGTATTATCAATGATACTGCCCGCTTGCGCGTGAATGGAGAGGAAATGACAGCGATTGAGGCAGTCGAAATACCGGATAAGATAAAATCCATTGAAGTCTTGGATGGAGTGGTAGCGGTTGAAGTAACCCGAGTTCAAGAGGAAAATTGGGATGATTTTACTCAACAGTTCCCAGTTGATGTAAGTTTAAGAAATAGCAAAAATCAGAAAGTCGAGCATGTGGTAGCAGGAAAACGCCTTGAATTAGTAGTTTCCTTGCCAAACGGCTATCAAGCTGGCGACTTGGTTCATGTTGCGCTACCAGCTTGTTTAGCTTGGATTCAGGGCGGCGGCAAGGTGAAACTTTTCAGCCTTGATTTTAAGGCAAAGGATGAATTACGAATCCCATTACTTGTGACTTCTCAAGTTGAGGAGCAACAACATTTTGCTGTATGTGTGCGTAATATGTTTGAAGAAGAACGGGCAAGTAGTCCGGGGTTGTTGACTGTTGGATAAAATGTGCAAGGTTACCTTGCACTCCAATTAGATATATGAACGCACTTCTGGATTAGGTTCTGATTCTTCCCACATATCATTAAAGTCTTTTAAAATGGGTTTGATTTTTGGCCAATTTTTAAAGTTCACTTTGGCTGTCAGGATGCCATCTGTGCGGTGCATGATTCCAATGCGATCTGCAATCATAAAAGTGTCGGTTCTATCTTTATAAACATTGGGGATGTTGCGGAATTGTATTAAGCCGCTTAAATGTTTAGCAAGATGGAGTATTTGATGCCCGCGTTGTGCGGCCTTTTTGCCATCATGAAGTAAAATGCGAATCCGTGAATGGCGACTGCGTAGTGCTAACTTTTCAATGGCTTCATAACAGGCTTGATTATCATATATTTCGGGATCAAAGTCTTGGCTTAATATATCCAAATATAATTCTGTTTGTTGAATCATTGCTACGGCAACTTGTTGATTATCTTCTTCAGCAATACAGGTGAATGCTTTATCGGTTTCACCTAAAATATATTTTTCTATTTCTTTCATGTTAATAGTCATTAATTAATTGTCTGAATCAGAGGTTCGTCTCCAGTAAGAAAACGTACTAAAATATTAGTATCAGCTGCAACCATCGTTATTCTCCAAAACACCGACTGCTATAGCTTTTAAGAAAAATATTTGGTTCGTGGTATAACAAAAATGCATTTTATTAACACAATGACTACAAGGATAACCTATGTGCGACACGTTGGTTATCCCTGTAGTTCTTAATTGTTATTTTTAAACAAAATAACGAAGTAAAATCCTAAATAGAATACAATTGAAAATCAATATGTTTCTGAAAATACTGAAAATCTTTATCAGTAGTAAAAATAGGAAAATTATAACGATGCGACACAGCGCATAACAAAAAATCGGTGTGTGAGCCTTGCACACCTTTAGCACGGCATAGATTATAAAATTCTGCTGCCGTTTCATAATCCTCTGTTGTCAGTGAAAAATCAGAAACAGTCCGTAGTTCTTCACGTAACCATTCAAAATGCTGACGATGACGAATACCTGACAATATTTCTTGACGGATAGTCCCCAACATAATGATTCGTTCTTCTTGAATTAATTGTGTGAGTTCTCGCGCCAGTGAATTATTCAAGCTGTTAGAACTGCGACGCAGAACTAATGACCAAATACATGTATCAACAAGCACCTCAAAAAGTAAACTCATTTGCTACTTTCTCATTTCTTTATAATCATAATCATCGTAATAATCAATCTTGCCAAACAAGTCAAGAATAGATTTTGGTGGTACAGAGGCTGAATTTTGTTGTAAATAGTACACATACACTTCTAATGCTCTATCTATTGTCTCAGCTTCGCTCGCATGTTTGCCCAAACGACGGGCTTTTTCACTAAGTCGATTATCAATATTCAATGCAGTTGTCATAATTTTTTCTCCTTACCTTGTCCCGTTAATACCAACTAAAACGGTTAATTGTTCTCCAAACTGGATATTTAAGCTTTTAAAAGAACGGAAATCGGTTAATTCTAGTTGTTGTCGTTTCATAAAAATACTCAAAATTAAATAACATAAATCACTGTTCTTACAAGAAATCCCTATTGAGGCTTAAAATTCCAAACAATCCAGCCTTTACATAGGTGAATGTTTTATCGGTTTCGCCTAAAATATATTTTTCTATCTCTTTCATGTTAATAGTCATTAATTGTCTGAATCAGAGGTTCGTCTCCAGTAAGAAAACTTACTACAATATTAATATCAGATACAATCATCGTTATTCTCCAAAACACCGACTGCTATAGCCGCATCCATATCAGCTAAAGTTTTCGCTTTGCCTTTATACGGCAAATATTTAGCTGCATCTTCTAAATATGTTGATTTAAAAGGATATTTTGGCTTTAACCAAATGCCATTTTTAAGTTCTATTATTACTAATTCTTGCTCTGATTCCCAATGCTGATGTTGACATATTTGCCTTGGAATCATAATTTGTCCTTTGCTGGACAGATGCGTACTTATCATGGATACCTCACTTTTATAAGGACAATTGATATTGTAGGGGCAATTGTGGTTGCCCCTTTTAGAAAGCATCGTGCGTAACATCAGTTATTAATTTAATGATTGGGTATATAATAATATGAATATTTAAAAAAGTGTCAATCAAAATTTAGAGTGTGGCTACAAATAAGGATTTTAATCATGCGAAAATTTTTTTCTTATGGTCCGATTGATAGAGAACTACATTATTACGTTCCCCGTCAAAAATTAATAAATTCTGCTTATCAACAATTATTATGCGATAATCCCAACAAAGGGGGTCATTATGTTACGATCTGGGCACCTCGCCAAACTGGCAAAACTTGGATTATGCAAGAAGTGCTGTCAACACTGAAGCAGGAAAACCAGTTTGATGTTGTTTTCATCAGTTTGCAATTTCTGACTGAAGTGACTGATCACAATACTGTAGCTCAACTATTTGCTCGGGAATTGATCAAAGAGTTGAATTTAGAGATAAACATAAACAGCTTAGAGGATTTTCCTCGTTTATTTGAACGTGGAACTCTAAATAAACCATTGATTTTAATCTTGGATGAGTTTGATGCGCTTGATCAAACTGCTATCAGTAGGCTAGTAGCGGTTTTTCGTCATATTTATAATACTCGTCAACGCCAAACGGATAAATTAACTGGGGAAAAATCTTATCTTTTACATAGTTTAGCCTTAATTGGAGTACGCGCAGTTTTGGGGGTGGAAAATGTCAAAGGTTCACCTTTCAATGTTCAACGCAGTGTGCGTATTCCGAATTTGACTCATGATGAAGTGGTTTATCTTTTTAACCAGTATCAACAAGAAACTGGACAGGAGATTAAGCCTGAAGTGGTGGAACGCATTTGGTATGAATTTCAAGGACAACCCGGGCTAACTTGCTGGTTCGGAGAATTGTTGACTGAAACTTACAATCAAGCTACAGATAAACCGATTACAATGGAAGATTTTGAAGGTGTTTATGCTGCGTCACTTGA
The DNA here is from genome assembly GCA_030618965.1 of Thiomargarita sp. Lineage (GTDB taxonomy): Bacteria > Pseudomonadota > Gammaproteobacteria > Beggiatoales > Beggiatoaceae > JAUXCJ01. The sequence goes on along the minus strand of JAUXCJ010000178.1, from coordinate 224 downwards.
CTTGTTGCCTAATAATAACATTCTGAATATCATTAGCAAGGCGAGACAAGAAGCCTATAAACCGTTTGTTTTGGAACTATTCAAAACTAAAACTGAACAGAAATTTGTATATGACGAACCCATTGTCAATTTTCTCTATATGAATGGAGTAATAGACGTTGAACAAGTGAGCTTAAAAGAGAATTATATCAAGTTTGCTTGCCCATACATACAAAAGCGATTAT
>JAUXCJ010000238.1 GCA_030618965.1 Thiomargarita sp. | reverse complement strand
TCTACCACGCGCCGTGTATGTTTCACATCTGGTAATAAGAAATACAGCCTTCTGTACATATTTGCCTCCTTTACGCCGGCAAAGCCTCCACCGACAGCAAATAATTCAATATTTGTAACTTACTTGATTGTGTTTCCATTAGTGCCGTATTCAGGCAGCCTCCAGTTTTCAGGCAGATTCCAAATCCACTTAATCCGGTATCAAGTTCAATCCGTCTTTAGCTGAAGGCTATTCCTGAGTATTGTGGTTGGTTATTAAGAAATCAAGCCCTATAATATAAGTTTAGCGGATATTTTTAAAGGGCTAATGCTGGCTATGCCAAAGATTTTTTGCTGATTAACTCTAACACAGCAATTTCTGGATAACAATTAAACCGCACTGGATAAATCGCCCAACCGATACCTCGACTTATAAATAACTTAGTGTTTTGCGTTTCTATCAATCCACTTGAATATCTTTTATTTTGAACTGGCAACACAAGCGGACCATAAAATGGTATAACCACTTGCCCCCCATGAGTATGTCCACTCAGCACCAAAGACAAAGGAGTTTTATATTTAGTATCGACTGAATCTGGATTATGAGCTAACAGAATTCTACAATCTCCCTCATCCGAACTAGAAAAGGCTTTATCTATATTTAACTCATCTTCCCAATAATCACCACAGCCACCAATTATTATTCGGTCTTTACCCTTATATATAGCTTTGCATTGATGCCTGATGTTTTGTCCGGATCGCTCTAACCAATTGAGTGAACTTTCAGAATCCGCCCAGTGATCATGATTACCTAAAACCGAAAATACACCATATTTGGCTTCTAATTTCGACAAAATTGGCCAAACTTTGTTAATCTCTGCCTTTGTATTTTTAGCGTGTACATAATCACCAGTGCAAACGATTACATCTGGATTAAGTTCTTTAGCTTTTTTTACTACGCCCTCAATAAAGGACTCAGAAACCATAAAACCCAAATGTAAATCAGTTAGCGGAACCAGCCTAAACCCATGAAACGCTTCTGGTAAATCATCTATTGGCACTTTGTATCTATTTATCTGAACAAGATTCCTTTCAATAAATATGGGATAACTTGCCACAAGTGAAACAACTCCGCCATAGAGAGTTAATTTTAGAAATTGTCGTCTATTCATAACAATTGTTCGTATAGTTATTTATGATTAAAATAACATAAACTCATCAAAAATATCAATTCAAGGAAGCTTATTTTAGTTCCAAAACCTTTCCCTGAATTTATAGCAGAGCAGGAAACTAGAATTTTACAGAGGAGGCACTTTGAACTTAATAAAAATGAATATTTATATTTGTCCAGACAATGGCGAACTTTTTTAAATTTTTTAAATACGTTATAATCATCAAAAATTAAAGGAAAATAAATGAAAGCAATCAAAAAAATATTATTTGGCTGTCCTGGAACTGGTAAAAGTTACTAGGCCAAAAAGTCCCAATACACAAAACCAAATGTTAGAGAAAATAAGACTAACGAAATTTTCTAGATTGATGACAAGCCTGTCCAAGGATAATTTTTATGAACGAGCAGACTATTACACTTACTTTACCTGAACCCATTTACCAGCATTTACAAAAACAAGCACAAATAACAACAAGTCCGTTAAATGAAATTGTATTTCAAATACTATCGCAAAGTTTGTCCCCTGAAATTGAAGAAGATTTACCCTTTAACTATCGAATTGAACTTGAATCAATGGCACATTTATCCGACGATGTTTTGTGGCAAATGGCAGAAAGCACCATGAATCAAGATAAGGTGGCTCTTTATGACACATTATTAGCGCGACATAAAGCCCGCAACTTAACACCAATAGGTAAAGAATGGCTCACTAAATTACGAGAAGAATCCGAGCAACTCATGTTACGCAAAGCTCATGCATACCTGATTCTTAAAAGTCGGGGACATCAATTACCCACCTTAGACGAACTTCGTGAACAATCTTGATGAAAACCTACATTTCTACAAAACTGCGCCAGCAAATTGAACAAGATGCAGGACATCGTTGTGGTTACTGTTTATCAGATGAAACATTAACGGGTATTCCATTAAGTGTCGAACACATTCTTCCAGAAGCATTGGGTGGAGAAACAATACGTGATAATCTTTGGTTAGCTTGTCGCCCTTGTAATGAATACAAAGGAACACAAATACACGCCGAAGACCCAGAAAACGGTCAGAAAGTACCATTATTTGACCCTCGTCATAATAACTGGCACGAACATTTTTATTGGAGCGAAGATGGATGTTATATTATTGGGAAAACGACTACTGGACGAGCGACTATTATAACATTACGACTCAATAGAGACCTTCTTGTTAAAGCTCGTAAACGATGGGTACTGGTTGGATGGCATCCACCAGAATAGGATATTCTATGGTTACCATGCACCCTTTGGATACTTACAAGTTGTTCTAGTTTCCAAGTTCTGGCTCACTCTTTTCTACTCTCCGCCATAGAGAGATAATTTTAGAAATTGTCGTCTATTCATAACAATATTTGGTATAGTTTTACATAACAAAATGAAAAATATAACTAAATTACAATTAACATTGGCTTCTTAACTCTCCAGTATTGGTTGCTATGGATTACTCGTCACCATATTCTTTGCGTTGCACTACGATTTCCCTCACCCAACGTTGCATTAACGCTACCGTATAAACCAATTTCTCTTCTGGTTTTTTCAGCACATCATGGCGTTTTAATACCTTCAAGGCTTCATTTAATACTTTATTAGATAATTGTGTCTGCGCGGCTAATTCTGTTACTGTCAATCCGTTGGTAGAAAGTGACAATGTTTTTAGGATTCTATGTTGAGCATTATCGGCTGTCTCCGCCTGCCCCCAGATACCAGCAAAATAAGCATTACCTTGGTGGAAAAATTCTTGTGAGTCAATCACCGCCCGTACATCATGCTGTGTAAATCGTTGTTCTCTTTCCACCCCTTCTTCAAAAGTTTGCCGATTAAAGCGAGCAACTAGGGATTGACAGATTAATTGCACTAAATAGGATTGCCCATACGTCAAGTTGATAATCTCTTCAATTGCGTCGCTATCATAATCAATGGGAAAATCGGGATGAGGTTGCGTAATCAGTTGCCGTGCGGCTCCGGGAGTCAAAAAACTGACTAGAATGGCTGTAATGCTGCCAAATAACGGATGCCAGTAATCATGGCGCATTTCCTCTAAGGTATGCAATCCCGCAAACACCATGATAAACCAAGGATAAGTTTGAATGGTAGCACGCCAAAAATCCAATAAATAGGGGTCTAAGCGATCCTCATTAATGCCTTTTTCTATTAATTCAAATTCATCTACAGTAACTAAGAAGCGCGTATTTTGTCGTTGCTTATCCAAGCGTTTTAGAAAACGGTCAAAAGCGGTATAAGCATCGTCAGGAGGAAAATCAGCTTTTGCTGGTTTTCCCAATGCGGTTTGCTGTGTAGGCGTGAGGCTGTCGTAACAGGCTAAGGCTAAATTATGCAATAGTGTACTCGTGTCCTTCACAAAACCAACCCGTTGCATATTAAAATCAACAATATGTAAGTGATTGCCAAAGCGTGTTCCTAAATTTTGCAGAATAGAGGTTTTCCCCATGCGCCGATGTCCATACAAAATCACTGAAGGCGGTTGTTCAGTTGTCCATAGTTCCTCTAAACGACGTAATATATCATCACGCCCTACAAATAATGAGCCAGTGACTGGATTGCCCGCGATATAAGGATTAGCAATTGGTTTAGTGATCTGAAAACGACTGAGTTGCCAACCTTCTGCAGAAATCAGGGGTTTCCATTTATTAATAATAGCTTGCAATATAACACGTTCAGGTTCATTAATTTCTGTGTTTATATATTTTTCTGTTAAATCAATATTATATGATGTATCAGCCAAGGCTGCAAATTTATTTACTCGACTGGTTTCTTGTTGATAATTAAGTATTTTTATTCCAACTTC
>JAUXCJ010000380.1 GCA_030618965.1 Thiomargarita sp. | reverse complement strand
GCTACCAGCGCGGTAGAAGCTAAAGAACTTGGTTATTTGCGAGAAGCGGATAAAATTGTCATGAATCCAAGTGAAGTTTTATCGGTTGCCCATAGCGAAGCCAAGGCACTAGCCAATGCTTATACGCCACCTTGGCGAGAACCAATTAAAGTTGCCGGAGATGGTGGACGTGCGACAATTCAGGCACAATTACTCAATTATTTAGAAGGCGAATTTATTTCTGAACACGATTACCATGTTGCGAATCGAATTGCAAAAGTGATGACTGGCGGCGCAGTTCCTCCAAATACTATGGTTAGTGATGAATGGTTACTGAGCTTAGAAGTTGATAATTTTATTGAACTTATGAAAATGAAAAAGACTCAGGATAGAATCGAACATATGTTGAAGAAGGGTAAGCCTTTGAGGAATTGAGATTTCTCCCGCCCCTAGCCCCCTCCCGCTGGGTGGGGGAACCTCCACCCCAGCGGGGGGGATTGAGGGGGGGGAGAAATCGCTTTAAGTAAGGAGAAAGTCAACCATGAAAATCCAAGACGCTTACATAGTAGCCGCAAAAAGAACCGCAGTGGGTAAAGTGCGTGGTGTTTGGAGTCAAACTCGTCCCGATGATTTATTGGTACAGGTGATCAAAGGTTTACTAGTTACTGTACCGAAATTGGAGAAATACGCGATTGAGGATGTCATTATAGGTTGTGCCATGCCGGAAGCTGAACAAGGTTTGAATATTGGAAGAATGGCAGCACTATTGGCGGGATTACCGAAATCCGTTCCTGGTATGACTGTTAATAGACTCTGTGCTTCTGGATTGCAAAGTATTGCAATTGCAGCAGATAGAATCAAAACTGGTAGTGCTGATATATTGATTGCTGGTGGTGTCGAAAGTATGAGTATGATACCGATGAGCGGTAATAAACCTGCAATGAATCCGCTTATTTACACTGATGATAATAAAGCCATTGCTTATGGCATGGGTATGACGGCTGAAAAGCTGGCTAAACGCTGGAAAGTAAACCGGGAATCACAGGATGAATTCGCGTTTGAAAGCCATCAGCGTGCTTTAGCTGCGATTGAATTGGGTCATTTTCAAGATGAAATATTTCCCATAGAAATCAGTCAAACTCACTTTGATTTAGAGCAAGGAAAACCTTCCCATAAAAATATCACAATTGATACAGATGAAGGACCAAGAAGGGATACCAGTTTAGAAGCTTTAGCGAAACTGCGCCCTGCGTTTGCAAAAAATGGCAGTATAACAGCAGGTAATAGTTCACAAATAAGCGATGGTGCTGCTGCAATATTGGTTTGTAGTGAAAAAGCTTTAAAAAAATTTAATTTAATCCCAATGGCGAAATTCTTAGGTTTTAGCGTGGTAGGGGTAGAACCAGAGTTTATGGGCATTGGACCCGTTAAAGCAGTTCCTATGGTATTGAAACAAGTTGAACTTAAACAAGATGATTTAGAATGGATAGAACTAAATGAAGCCTTTGCTGCTCAAAGTGTTGCCGTGATTAATGAACTTCATTTCGATCAATCACTAGTCAACCCGTTAGGTGGAGCAATTGCATTGGGTCATCCTTTAGGTGGCACGGGTAGTATTCGTACCGCAACATTAGTTCATGGTATGCAGCGTAAGCAAATGAAATATGGGATGGTGACTATGTGTATTGGTGTTGGTATGGGAGCAGCGGCTGTATTTGAAAGAGTGTGAAAAAAAGACCTCCGAGGTTTTCAAAACCTCGGAGGTCTGATTAAGGAGGTTGACATGAAAAGAATCTGGCTAAAACACTATCTGGATAGCATGAGAGTGGAGATAAATCCAGATCAGTACCCTTCATTGTTGGAATTATTAGATGAAAAGCTGAGCCAATTTTCAGATCGCACAGCCTATTCATGCTTGGGTACAAATCTTGATTATAAAACCGTTGACAAGAAATCCAAACAATTTGCTGTCTGGCTACAATCGAAATTCTCAAAAGGCGATAGAATCGCTGTTATGATGCCAAATTTATTGCAATATCCGGTAGTTATGTTTGGTATTTTAAGAGCTGGTATGATCGTTGTGAATGTAAATCCGCTTTATACTGCGAGAGAGTTGGAACATCAGCTAGTGGATGCACAAGCGAAAGCTATCATCGTGCTTGAGAATTTTGCCTACACAGTTGAAGATATTTTGGGTAAAACTGAACTTGAAACAGTTGTTATATCTAAAATCGGAGATTTTATCTCATTCCCATTTTCCATTATTGATAATTTTGTAGTTGAACATGTAAAGCACTTGGTGCCGCCATTTGATTTACCGGCAGCAATTCCTTTAAATAGCACAATAAGTGGTGCTGACATAAAAAACTATGTCAAACCGATTCTCAATGGAGAAGATATTGCTTTTTTGCAATATACGGGAGGCACGACTGGTGTAGCAAAAGGTGCTATCTTAACGCATCGCAATATTATTGCTAATATCTTACAGGCTTTGGAATTTGTCAAGTCCTGTGACAAAATCTCACCTTCTCAACAAGAGATCGTGATAACAGCATTACCCTTGTATCATATCTTTAGTTTGCTGGCGAACTGTCTGACGTTTACCTGTCTTGGGGCGCAAAATGTACTGATACCTAATCCTAGAGATATAAAGGGATTTGTCAAAGTACTTAGAAAATATCAATTTACCTTTATTTCTGGAGTTAATACATTATTTAATGCCCTGTTAAATAATCCTGATTTTGAAAAACTGGACTTTTCAAAACTGGCATTAACTTTAGGAGGAGGTATGGCGGTACAAAGTAGCACCGCTAAACGTTGGTATAAGCTAACAGGTTCAGTTTTACTTGAAGCATACGGATTGACCGAAGCTTCACCAGCAGTTTGTATCGACCCAACCAACTTAAAAACCTTCAACGGT
>JAUXCJ010000231.1 GCA_030618965.1 Thiomargarita sp. | reverse complement strand
GCCCCATCCCGCTGGGAGGGGGGACGACAAAGCGCGGTGCTTTTGTCTTGCTTGGGTTTCCTCCTCCCAGCGGGAGGGGGTTAGGGGGGAGGGAGAAATCCTAATATTATGACAATAAGGTATAAAGCTACATGAGTAGACAATGGTTTCAACAACGAGAAAGAGGCAGTCCTTTTGCGTTAAAACTTATTCGCTGGATTGCCCTACATTTAGGACGCAGGGTGGCACGTTTATTCTTGTATCCTATTACATTATATTTTTTAGTAATGGCAACCGAACAACGCCGCGCTTCTCGTGATTACTTGTCCCGTGTGTTCAGTCATAAAGTCAGCTTGTGGCACATTGCTACACATATTCATTGTTTTGCAGCAACGATTCTTGACCGGGTTTATTTTCTTACTGATCAGCATGAACGTTTTGAGGTGCAAATATATAATGCCGAACTTATTTTTGATTACGTCGAAACCGGGCAAGGTGGCATTTTATTAGGCTCGCATCTTGGGAGTTTTGAAGTGTTACGCAGTCTCGCCGTTAAACAGCAATTGCCCTTGAAAGTGCTGATGTATCAAGATCACAATCAGATCATTACCCGTATCTTTGAAGCACTGAATCCAGACATTGCCGATACAGTGATTAATTTAGGTGAAGCAAATGCCTTGCTCAAAGTTTCTGAAAATGTGGCTGAGGGAAAATGGGTGGGTATGTTAGGTGATCGGGTTGCAGAAAGCGACAAAATCACTGAATGTCAATTTTTGGGTACAAAAACTAGCTTTCCTGCTGGCCCCATTTTGGTAGCAGCCGCACTCAAAGTGCCTATTATTCTTGTGTTTGGCTTATATCGTGGCGACAACCGTTATGAGATTCATTTTGAATTATTGGCTGAAGAACTAATAATCAATCGCCAACAACGGCAAACTGATATTCAATACTGGGCGCAATGTTATGCCAATCGTTTGGAATATTATCTACACACTGCGCCCTATAACTGGTTTAATTTTTATGACTATTGGAATCAAAACAATTTGTAAGTTCATAGTGACACTGATTCTATGCTATCCAATGATATTGATCGCAGCAACGCCCGCTTGGAGCCTTGAACAGTTGATGCAATCATTATCGGCGATACAAAGCCGCCATGCCTATTTTACGGAAGAAAAAACGCTGAATATGTTGGAGAAAAAATTAATAATCAAAGGTTTCCTGCATTATGAAGCCCCAGATTATATGAAAAGAGAAATCATCAGTCCACAGCGCAAAACTTACGAAATACGCGGGGACGAATTACTTATTAATCATGGAGAACGTCGATTAGCTTTAAGTGACTATCCAGTGTTCAAAGCTTTTGTCGATTCCTTTCGCGCTACCTTAGCTGGCGATCTTCCCAAGCTTAGACAACATTATAGAATCTGGCTAAAGGGTAAAAAAGCTGATTGGGTTTTATCGCTATACCCATCGAATCAAAAACTGGCTAGCTATGTAAAAATTATTAGGATGTCGGGAAGTTTTAACCGAATTGTTAAGATTGAAACACAGGAAAGTGATGGAGATCATAGTGTTATAATGATTATTCCGTATCTGAGTCCATAAATCACAAACAGCCAAAGCTAAAGCTTTGGACTCCAAAATACCCTAAAATTAAAACAGATTGGAGTCCAAAGCTTTAGCTTTGGGAATTAAAAAATGTCAATCAATAACCCCAAAATTAAGAAACAGACTCTTGCAGCGATTTTTATTTGGCTACTTTGCCTATTAACATCCGTTTGGCTAGTTATAAAAACACCTATTAACAATGATCTCACATCATTTCTTCCCCAAACGGATGCACATAGCAAATCTATATTAATCAATCAATTGCAAAAAGGAATGGCAACTAGATTGCTATTAATTGCTTTAGAAAGTCAGTCTACTACTGCTATAAAAGCCTCCCTGAGTAAACGCTTCGCTCAAGAACTCCGAAACCAAGGGCTAAAAGTTTTCAATGGTGAGCGTGTTGATAATCATCAAAATTTATTCGCTTATCGTTACTTATTGAGTCACCAGATTAGTGCTGAGCGTTTTAGTGCTGAAAGTTTAAGCCGAATTTTGCAACAACGCTTATATGAACTCAGTTCACCTATTTCCGTGTTTGAAAAGCATCTCCTACCTAGCGATCCTACGGGTGAATTTCTCGCTATTTTGCAAGCGTGGCAAGGCATGAGCCAGAATCAACCTGAAAAACATTATGGTGTCTGGTTTTCAAGCGATGGGAAACGGGCTTTATTGTTGGTTGATACGATAGCTCCCGCTTTCGAGTTGGATGCACAAGAATATGCTATTAAGTTGATTAATAATACTTTTATGCGTGTAAATACGGACGATGATGCGGATTTACTATTAAGTGGTCCGGGCGTATTCGCAGTCGCTTCCCGCGAGACTATCCGTTCTGAGACTCAAATGTTGAGTATTGCTGCCAGCGTCATAGTAGCTTTGATTATTTTGTTGACCTATCGTTCATTGCGCTTACTGTTGTTAAGTGCCTTGCCTTTGTTGACAGGTATTTTAGTGGCGATGGGCACTGTCAGCCTATTGTTTGGGCAAATTTATGGCATTACCTTAGCTTTTGGTATTACTTTATTAGGGATAGCCATTGATTACCCGATTCACGTTTTTAGCCATTTGCAATCTCAGGCGCGTATTTGGGCAACTTTAGGCTTAAGTGTAATCACCACAGCTATGGGTTATCTCGCCATGATTTCAACAGATTTTAGTGGCTTGATGCAACTGGGCGTGTTTGCCATTGCGGGTTTATTGTCAGCGGCGGCGTTTACTCGCTGGGTGTTGCCGAATTTTTTGCCGCAAACTTGGCGCGTGCCTGACACCAAGTGGCTGACACCGTTATTGTTTCCGCCTCGTGCTTTGGTTGTGCTATTTTCTGTTTTGGGTTTTACTGCGTTAATAGCCTTGTTCACCATTACGCCTGTATCTTGGGAAAATGATTTAGCAGCTTTAACGCCAATCCCAGCGCATGAGCGTGCGTTGGATAAGACTTTACGCGCAGAATTGGGTGCTCCCGAAATTAGTCAATTAGTTGTGATTACTGCGCCTGATGCTGAAACGGCTTTGCAACGTAGTGAACTGATGCAAGAGGAATTCAAAGTATTAATCAATAAAGGATTCTTAAAAGCTTATGATATGGCAGCCCATTATTTGCCCAGTGTCCAAACGCAGCAACTGCGCCAAGCAGCACTGCCGGAACGCGCTCAATTGGTAACCGCGCTCGATCAGTCTTTGCAAACTTTACCTTTTAAACCAGGATTATTCGAGCCGTTTTTGCAGGCGGTGGAAAAGGCGCGGACAATGCCACCCTTGCGTCCAGATGATTTAAAAGGGACTGATCTTGGTTTACGGGTTTCTTCTCTGTTATTTCAAACAGGTAATAGCTGGACGGCGATTGTACCATTGATGGGGATAGCTAATGTGAGCGGTTGGTTTGAAGAACATAATAATAATGATATATACTATTTTGATCTTAAAACGGAAACTAATCGCTTAATGGTTGATTTTCGTGAAGAAGCCCTAGAGCGGGTAGTTTGGGGCGTTTTATTGATTATATTAGTATTATGGTTTGGATTAAAATCATTGCGCCGTGTTGTGATTGTCCTATTACCAGTTGCTTTGTCAATTATCGTTGATATAACGATATTATCAAGTTTAGGTACGCAATTAACATTATTTCACTTGATTTCATTATTATTAGTATTGGGTATTGGGATTGATTATAGTCTATTTTTCAATCGTCCTGATAGAGAAATAGCTTTGCGTCAACGTACTTTACATGCTTTGCTGGTTTGTGCGATTTCAACAATAGTGGTTTTTGGATTACTTGCGCTTTCAGAGATTCCGGTGCTGAAAGCGATTGGTGAAACGGTAGGTATTGGGGTTTTTGTAAGTTTTATGATGTCGTGGGCCTTGGCTCAAGGATTTATTGATAACTAAATAATGCCTATAAGGAATTTTCATGCAAAATATTTAATTTAAAGT
>JAUXCJ010000061.1 GCA_030618965.1 Thiomargarita sp. | reverse complement strand
TTAGACCTCCGAGGTTTATCAAACCTCGGAGGTCTTGGTATCCACAAATTAAATAGGATTACTATATATTACCATTGCAAATTTTCTGGTTTTCTCTCAGCACCTTCCTTTTGCACTGGCATCAAATCACTCTTACTGACACCAAGAGCCATTGTGCTTGCGCTGGCAATATATATAGAAGAATAGGTACCAACAATCACACCCAAGAGTAAAGCTGTTGAAAATCCGTGTATCAATTCTCCACCAACAACAAATAGTACAATCAACACTAAGGCTGTCGTGACAGATGTCATCACTGTACGACCAAGCATTTGATTAATAGAGGTATTCATAACATTTACTGAGGGTTGTTTTCGGAGCTTGACAAAATTTTCCCGAATACGGTCAAATACAACAATAGTATCATTGAGCGAGTAACCAATCACTGCCAATAATGCTGCTAATATGGTTAAATCAAACTCTAATCTGAACAGAGAAAAGAAGCCAACCACAATCAGCGTATCATGTATTAATGCAGCTATAGCACCCAGCGCAAAGCGATATTCAAAACGAAATCCAACATAAAGCAATATACCAAACAGTGTGTAAATGATCGCCAAACCGCCTTTTTCAACCAATTCTCCGCCAACTTGCGGCCCTACATATTCGACGCGACGCATTTCAACTTTATCCCCATCCTTTTCGAGTAGTCGTAAAATCTGAGTACTCAGGGGATCATCTTTTGACTCTTCATGAACACCTAAACGAATCATAACATCATGAGTGTTGCCAAAATTTTGTACCACGGCGTTGGGAAAGTTATTGTTATGCAAGCTATTTCTTATTTTGTCAAGATCAGCATCCTCACTATAGCTGACTTCAACCAATGTACCGCCGGTAAAATCAATGCCAAAGACTAAACCTTGCATGACAATAGAGGCTAAAGAAATAATCATGAGTATGGCAGACAGTGTCAAGGCGAGCTTGCGTTTGCCTAAAAAATCAATTTTGTAATCAAATCTAGTTAAAAGCATCTCCAAAGTTCTCTTTTCGGTTATTAATAGAATTCTCCCCCCTCAGTCCCCCCGCTGGGGTGGAAGTTCCCCCTCCCAGCGGGAGGGGGCTAGGGGGAGGGAGAAGTTATTTAAACAGGGATTTTGCTAAGCCTTTTACTACCATAGAAAAAATTAACAATTCCACGAGTGACCATAATCGCCGTAAACATAGATGTGACAATACCTAAAGATAAGGTAATAGCAAAACCTTTAATTGGCCCAGTGCCGAAACCAAATAGCATCACTGCGGCAATTAAGGTTGTAATATTCGCGTCAAATATGGTGATAAAGGCTTTTTCATAGCCAAGATGGATACTATTTTGGGGACTGTTACCATTGGCAATTTCTTCTCGTATTTTCTCAAATATCAATACGTTAGCATCTACAGCCATACCCAAAGTCAGCACAATGCCGGCCATACCTGGCAAAGTCAAAGTAGCTTGTAATAGCGACAATAAAGCTATCAAAATCACAACATTCATCATCAAGGCAAAATTAGCTATCAAGCCAAAAGTCTTGTAGCGCATCCACATAAATAGCATCACCACTAAAAAGGCAATTTGGATGGATAATAAGCCGAGCCTAATGTTTTCTTTACCTAAACTGGGACCAATGGTGCGTTCTTCGATAATTTCCATTGGAGCTTTGAGTGCCCCTGCACGCAATAGTAAAGCCAGATTATTGGCTTCGCTGGATTTTAATCCAGTGATTTGGAAGTTTTTGCCAAATTCCTCTTGAATGGTTGCCACATTGATGACTTCTTCAGTCTTTTTGCGGGTAGTTACAGACTTACCATCAACAAGCTTGGTTTTTATATGGTATTCAATAAAAACCACTGCCATCGGTTTGCCGACATTTTTTCGAGTGGTTTGGAGCATACTTTTCGCGCCCTTATTATCTAAGCGCACAGTAGCCGCTGGCCGTCCACTTCGTGAATCAATTGTCGCCTTAGCATCAACAATTTGATCACCGGTTGCAATAATACTACGTTTTAGCCTGACAGGTGTGCCATCGCGGCGTTTATATTCACGCCCTGCAAATTTATTGTCCTCATTAGCAAGCAAACGGAACTCCAAGGTAGCAGTTGCCCCCAGAATTTCCTTAGCACGAGCTGTATCTTGCACACCGGGCAATTGCACGACAATCCGCTCATCGCCCTGTCGCTGAATAACGGGTTCAGATACGCCTAATTCATTAACGCGATTACGCAAGGTGGTGATATTCTGCTCCAAGGCTTTGGCGCGATTTTCTTTTAGCGACTTTTCACTGAAAGTTAGATGTAACTGATAATTACCCATACCACCCTGTTCAGTTATAACCAAATCATCATAGCGTTTGCTAACGAGTATGTTTGCTTTATCGCGTGTTTCAAGGGCACTGAAAGTCACGACAATGCCATCTTTGCGATTAATGCCCTTATAGCGCAATTTATTCTCACGAAATAAGCTACGCAGTTCATTCAGATAAGTTTCCTCATCTTGGGCAACAGCGGTTTTCATATCCACTTGCATTAAAAAATGCACCCCACCGCGTAAATCTAAGCCCAAATACATTGGCAGGGCACCCAAGCCTTTAAGCCAATCAGGTGTTGCAGGGGCTAAATTTTGTGCCACCACATACTTAGGCAGTGCCTCTTTCAATATAGAATAAGCTTTTAATTGCGTATTGCTATCTTGAAAACGCACCAATAATTGTTTTGCCGTTTTTTCAAGTTGGCTAAACTTGATTCCAGCTTCTTTAAGCGTCGCCTCAACAGTTGCTTGTACTGTGTCATCAATAGTCATATCCCGTGCGTAGGCGGGAGAAACTTGTACAGCATAATCATCTCCAAACCAATTAGGCAGTGCATATAAAGCACAAACAAAGATCACAGCGCTGATCAGTAAATATTTCCAAATAGGGTATTGATTCATAAGTAGGTTTCAGTTTTAGAGCGTGCTTTTCATGGTTCCCTTGGGCATAACGGTAGCAATAGCTTGGCGTTGCACCTTGACTTCAAGATTATTAGCCAGTTCAACAAGAACAAAGTTATCACCAATACTGATAATCTTGCCTAACAATCCGCCATTAGTAACAACTTCATCACCTTTTGCCAATGAATTCACCATTTTTTGATGTTCCTTGACTCGTTTAGTCTGAGGGCGTATCAGCAGAAAATAAAACACGACAAATAGTACAATCAGCATAATAATATTCAGAAAACCAGCATCGGCGGGAGCCCCAGCTTCAGCAAAAGCATTTTGAATGAAGAAATCCATGTTGTATCCTTTGATTCATGAAATTAAAACAACGTAGTATGCCATAAATTTGGACTAATCCTAAATATGTTTTAGGATTCTGTTGAACTTTTAACAAATTATCAGATGAAAGCTTTTTTTATAAAAACTATCTATGAAAACAATAAAATATTTTATAGCTATCTAAACGTTAGTATATTGTCTTACGTGTAATTAATATCATCATAAATTACTGGGATTTGAAAAATAGCTTAAGATTTTTTTAAATTTTTTGTAGAAACTTGATATTGGAGATTTAAAACGCAGGGGAAGGATTATTATTGGTGAGCATTTACAAACTAGGGCTTTAAGAATTTCATAAAAAAAAGTTTTTCTCGTTCCTATATAGCGCATGGAACGAGAAAAAAAGGGAAATGGATTATCTGATTTTAGTGTCTTTTGAGCCAGTTTTACCTTGATTATCAGTCCAAATCAGTGTCAGCTTGTCTCCTTTACTGCCACCTTTGAATTTGAAAGAAAAATAAGGATTCTTAGAAATACCCGTACCAATAATAGCTGATATCACAACTTTATCGTTATGTGTACATTTGATTTCTCTAAGATAATCAGCCGGCGTTGAATCCCCTTCCTTTGTCCCACGCATGGGATGTTTTATTAAAGCCTTTATTTGGGTGGTGCCATTTTTAGTTTTGGCTAAAAGACGTATTTTTGACATAAGCTACTTATCCTCGTTTTAATTGATTGGTTAACCGCCACAACCGCCAAGAGTAACTTTAACTGCACTACGTGCAACATACAACTTACCATCTGCTTTCACCACCGCAACCACATTGGATGTGCTAGCAAGTTTAATACGAGTTTTGACGTAGCCTTCGGCATTATCAAAGAAGTTAAATTGACCAATTAAGGGAACTGGATTTTTATCCCCAATAACAGTAATTGAATCTACCTTTGAAAAATCAGCTTTAATCTCAATTGGGACGACAGCACCATTTTCGGCAATCTTAGGTGCATTAATGCTAATCTTTTGACTTTCTTCGATATCATGACTTTCAAATAAAGCCTTAATGACATCGTCTACTGTATTAGCCTCAAAAGCCTTTTTAGGCCAATCAGCCATCACAGCAGTTGGTAAGACAGTTGTGCCTAATGCTATCGCACCGCTTGTGGCGAGGATGCCTTTTAGAGCAGTTCTACGTGATAGAGCCATTAAATCCTCCTAAATAGGAAGTTGAATTAAAAATGAAATTTGAACTATGTTTCAGCCTAAACCTCGGAGGTTTGTCAAACCTCCGAGGTTTTTAGCCAAAATCTTTATCTGAACATCTATAAAAAGACAAATCTAATTAAACATTTCATGGGTAATGTTTGTAAACCAACTATGTGCATAAACCGATTCACGTTTTCTCATTTCAGCAGAAGATTTTAAAGGGGAAACACCACCAGAACCTTTCACTTTCTGAATTTGACCTTCTTTAGAACGATAGACAGCGGCTACAGAAAAACCATAATCTTCTCCAGCAATACTATAACAAGTATTGAGATAAGAAGGATCTTCCATTTCTTTACCTTGAAAATCTGCTACAATAGCGGCTGCACAAACCTTAGCTTGTGAGTTTGCAGCATAAGCAGATTTAGGCATTTTTACTTTACATGCGTCGCCAATGACGTGAATATCTTTTTGTAAGCTTGATTCAAAAGTCTTTGAATCAACAGGACACCAACCCTTGTCATTCGCTAAGCCATTATCCAAAGCAATCTTACCAGCAACTTGTGGTGGAATGATATTAATGACATCAGCCTTGTGTTCATCTTCAAACTCACCTGCATAAACAGTCATACTATCTGCGTCAACGCTCACAATTTGACCACCTTCATCTGCTGGAATCCAGTCAATCATGCTATTCTCTGTACCAAAACCATACAGGTGTCTCCAAGCTTCCATAAACAATGGTTGTTTAGAAAAAGCTTGGCTCGAATCTAAAATAACTATTTTAGAATTGGGTTTGTGATGTTTGAAATACATGGCAATTTGACTGGCCCGTTCATAAGGTCCAGGCGGACAACGAAACGGTTTCGGCGGAACTGTAATAATAACTTTCCCACCATCCTTCATGGCCTTGAGCTGCTCGCGCAAAATCAATGTTTGTGGGCCGGCTTTCCAAGCGTGAGGTATTTTATTAATGGTGCTCTTATCATAACCTTCAATGGCATCCCATTTAAAATCCACACCTGGTGAGACAATTAAACGATCATAACTGATGGTTCCGCCAGTTTGGAGGCTAACTTTTTTAGCAACAGGATCAATTCCAAGGGCTTGGCTATAGATGATATTAATACCATACTTTTTCAAACCATCATAGCTAAATCGAATAGAATCAAGTGTCCGATCACCACTTAACACCTCATTACTTAGAAAACAGGTATAATAATACTTGTTCTGTTCAATTAAGGTAACTTCAATTGTAGGATCCGCCATACGGATATATTTAGCAGCAATGTTACCACCTGAACCACCACCGATAACAACCACTTTCTTCGTCGCCGCTGATGACATCATCGGAAAACTAACCATACTAGCAGCAGCCGCTCCAGCTGTCATGGTTAAAAAATGTCTGCGATTTATAGTTGACATTGATTATAACCTCCTAATTAATAATTCTGACTACCGTAAAAATTAACAACGTCATCTACACTCGATTGACCGTATCTTCTGATCATCATCCGTAAGCGCCTACTCATATCTCTCGGTAATTTACGAGAACCAATATTAAAATCAATTATGCTATGTCTGAGATAGGGCATCCATTGTCCAGCAAGGATACCACCTTCATCTACATCAACATGACCATCTTGTTCATGACACTTTTCGCAATATTGCTGATGCAGTATTCGCCCTCTCTTAACTTTTTTCTGATCGACTTTTTGTACTTGACGCACAAATGGTTTACTACCAAAGTACTTAGCCATGACTTCAATCTCAGCATCAGTATAACCTTTTGCAATACGTCCCATAATCGTTGAGGGATGTCCATCCAAAAAGAAATGTTCATCACCTAAGGAATC
This sequence comes from Thiomargarita sp., assembly GCA_030618965.1. Lineage (GTDB taxonomy): Bacteria > Pseudomonadota > Gammaproteobacteria > Beggiatoales > Beggiatoaceae > JAUXCJ01. The sequence goes on along the minus strand of JAUXCJ010000061.1, from coordinate 331 downwards.
TGTATTATCCCGATAGATTTTCATCATGTGGATGAAAGTTTCCACATCTAAGCCAGCGATGGTAGGTATGGATGGTCCCATACTTGATCCTTCATGCCCATGACAACCTACACAGGTACCGGCTATCAATGGTGGTGCATCTCCAACAGCCCAAGCTGTTGGGTTAAACATTAATGCAATAAATAACATAAAAACAGATTTAGTTGCCTTTCTGGCCATTTCGGTCTCCTTTTTACCAATTAACGGAATCTAGTTTAAACATAAAAATCTCAAAAATACAATTTTTTTTTATTGAATATCAATATGTTATATTTTAGTTCATTATATAACT
>JAUXCJ010000222.1 GCA_030618965.1 Thiomargarita sp. | reverse complement strand
CATTTTTAAAAGTAATCCCTGTAGTTATTGATTTTACCTTATCATTTTTTAAAAGTAATCCCTGTAGTTATTGATTGTTGTCTTCTAAAATGGGAACAGTTCGTCTATTTTCAGACTCAACAGGCGTTTCTAGCTTTTCGATGGTTATGGTGGGTGCAGATTCAGGGGATTTATTTCAAATACCACCCATGAGCGCATTTTTCAAGGAGAAATAATCTTATCCGCAAAATCGGGATAGACTCGTTTAAAATCTTTTTCGTTTAGTGTTATAACGTAATCAACGTTAGCTTTTATAGCAGCCTTTAAAATTAAAGCGTCATAAATGACACCTCCAATAATACCTGATTCAGAGAGATGATTGATAACACTGATATAGTCTGGTTCGGACAAAGTTATTACTTCAAAGACTTCAAGAATATTTTGCTGGATTAATTGTTGAGCCTCTTGAGGTAAAATACGACGCGGTTTAGCTGGAAAAGTGGTGATAATGCTATAAAATTCCGCCAAAGAATGCCTCGAACCTTATTAATGCCCTTTTTTACTCGTTGCAGCCAAGGTAGAGCTATTGTTTGTTTAGGGTGAGATTCAACTAAAGCAGCTACCAAAGTGGAAGTATCAAATAATAATTTTGTCATAGCCCCACCCGTTGCAAAAGTTCTTCAGTCCGATGTTCACGTTCTTGCCGAACAATATCAGTCATATCACACAATGGTTCAACTCTAGCCACCAATACTCCCTCTTTATCAACCAGTATAGATGGCTCCGCTGTGGAAGATATTTCTACGGGTGGCATAATGGGTTGAATCGTCAAGATGACGGTTAAGTCGGTATTGGTAAAATCGGGAGGTACTTTCAATTGTAAAATACCATCTGAACCCACATGAGAATGTAATGTAACGCTTTGCATAGTATTAATCCTTTTATTATTAGACTTGTCTCTAAATTTTAGGTGCGTGGAAAGAGGGTGCGTAGGATGCATCCTATGCTCGTTTTGATGGATCTTTAGCCTTATTGAGCGACTCAATCTCTAACTCTTTTTCAGTGTCAACAAATTCATTTTTTTATCAACTACCAATCGTCGAGTTTCTAGCCACTGTAACCCCATTAAAACATGAGTGATTTCCTCACCTCCTAGAACAGGAATTGTCTTATGAATACCATCAAGCAAAACAATACCAGCATAAAGCTCAAACTTTGTTTCTCCTCCAGCCGTTTGCTTATTCTGCTCTTTAATAAACGGCCATCCAAAACTCTCTATATCTTGAATATCCATTGCCAACCAGTCAGTAAAACCAGTGTCCAACATCGCATCAATTGTAATGACTAATCCATCGGTTGCGATTAAATCAACATCGAAAAATAGCTCGCCCTTGTTACTAAAATAACCGTTCATATTCTGCCGCAAGTACCAGTTTCATTTAGACACATTTCCATGAGCCTTGCTGTTGGATGTTTTTGCTTCGCTTTTTGGAAACCAACTTCAGAATCAGGATCAATAAAATAGTCACCACTGTTGGGTTCAATGTGAATTGACCAACCATAATGCTCGGTAATTAATTGGGGAGCAACTTGGTCAAAAATCTTTTGGCAACGTTGTGCAAATGCCTCACGAATCGCCTTGCGTCTAGCGAGTTTCTCTTTTGAAAGGCGAGGCTTATCTGGGAAAATAGGGGTTCCAAACGGCACTTTTTGGCGATGTTTTTGGTTCATATTCATTATTTTGTCCTCTGTTTTGATAAATATCTATTTTTAAATGTAATCCCTGTTGTTATTGTAATGGCACTTTAAGCCGCTACCCAACAAAAACCACATAAGGCGATTCAATCTGATTATAAGCAGCAATTTCCAGCCATCGTTTGCCAAACAACTTTGATTAAGGTATCGTTTGGTTTGATGATAGTTTTTCAGTGTTTTTCGGCATTTCCAAACGCAGCAAGCCAAAAATTTATTTTTCTGATTTTTCGTTTTTTTTCAGTAACTCAATTATCTCTCTCAAATCACTCACCTGTTGTTTTAATAACTCATTTTCTTTTTTTTGCTGTTCAATTGTTAAATGTGCATTTTTTAATTCATATTGCTGTTCTGTTTGCCCATTTGTAGTAGAAATGACATGCCAATTATCAAAATGTTGGCATTGACTATTAGTTAAATTAAATACATTTTTTTCATTTAAACCAAATAACTGTGACAATTCTATTCCCATAACTTCAGCAATTTGTTGAAGCCGAGAAAGATTTACATCTGTATCACCTCGCTCTATCTTGGCATAAGCATGAGTGGAGATTCCCAACTTATTTGCTACTGTTTCTTGTGTCCAACCTCTAAATGAACGAATAAACCTAACTTTATCATATACTTCCATGATATGTATCCTGAGTTATATAACTAATAACTGTCAGTTATTTGAATGATATAGCAGTATATTTTAAACTGTTACACGCTGAAAGCAAACCAAACTTTACTATTACCCTGTAATATAAATACAATTCAGTATATTTAGTTAAGTAACTCATATTACACACGGTACTTTTATTTAGGCAGCTTAGTCAAATCAGGTGTTGACCTCGAATGGATTAGATCGTACAAGATTTGACGCTCAAATATTGAGACACAATTGATAGTGTCTTATTTTTTTATTTACAGTAAGATAATTCCATAATATCAAAAAAGGAGGTTAGATCGATGACAACAGATTTCTTAATGGCAATAAGCTTTACTGGAGGAATTATTGCTTTTATCGGATTCATTTGGTTTTTGGTTGAAGCTTTTGGAGAAAATATCTGGTGGGGAATAGGTTGCATCATTCCATTTGTTGGTGGTTTGGTGCAACTCATATTCTTGATTGTACATTTTCAAGAAGTACATAAACCCTTCTTTATGCAACTAATAGGGCTGGCTATTTTAATTTTTCCGCATTTTCTGCTTAAATAAATGGAGTTTTAACCGCGAGTAAAATAATTATGGAAAGGAATGGTTTATTAATAACAACCCTGATATTAGCTTTTTTAGGTAGCTTAATTTACTTCGTGATATTTGCTTCTGCGACATATGAAGTTTTGAATGGAAATATCATAGAAGAGATAGATGTAAGTCAGATTCCGTTTAATTTAGATATAGAAAAATTTCTAATCTTGTCATCTGTATTAGAGTTTTTGTCATTAATATCTATTATAGCAATATGGATGTGGAGAAAATGGGGGGTATATATTTATGTTATCTATACTATATCTGGAGTTCTTACCGGATTAAGTGTAGGAATGTCTAAAGCATTTATTTTACCTGCTGTAATTATCCCTATTTTATTAATAGTCTCGGCATTTTCACAGTGGGATGACTTTTATGATATATTTTCGAGTGGATTTGAAGGTTTTTTTGCGAAAATATCAACCTCTGTTGTTATATCAATAACAACTTCTTTTGTTACTTATTTATTAGGGGTTGGTGGTGGAGGAATTGAACTCTTAAGTGTAAGTATTGGTGGAATAGTATTTATAACGGTTTCTTTGTTACAAGCATAATCTTAATTTCCTTGTCGCCATTTTAACCATTAACGAGAACAAAAATTCCGCTGGTATGCGTTTGAGAGGGCCTGTTTTTGTGTGGAACTCAGCTTTTTAAAATCTGACTCCATGATTTGACGTGGCACAAAATGGTGCAAAACGCCGTGGTAGATTTCTTGAGCAGTGATAGAGATTTTCTCACCGTCAGGAATCCAGCCATAGCGTTCACCGAGTAGCCCGACAAAAAAAGGTCGGCAGGCATCAATTTCATCCAAGCAAATATCAAGAGCCTTTCCCGTTTCGGCATCGTGCTCGCTCACGCCCCAACGGAGATCAATTTCAATGAGATTTATCCGCAGCTTGCGGCATCGCGCTTTGAGTTCTGGAAATACGACACGGAGCAGATGATCTCGCTCCATGTGCATGTCTCTGAATGTCGAGGATAAAAATATTTTTATGATTTGCCATTTTGTCATTTTTTTAATTCCAACTGGTGCAAGGTAATCTTGCACTCCAAAATACGGTTCACGGAGTGCAAGCTAACCTTGCACTCCAGCGAGTCACTGCCATTAAGTTAAGCTGTGGAGTACAAAGCGCAGCTTTGTCAGCACTGGCAACGACAAAGCTGCGCTTTGTACTCCGGTGCGAATT
>JAUXCJ010000022.1 GCA_030618965.1 Thiomargarita sp. | reverse complement strand
TTGGCCGCTGCCAAAGCTAAAGCTTTGGACTCCAAAATCACCTTAACTTAATGGCATTTACCCAAACATCTCACCCGTCATTTTCTCAAACCACCGATAAGCAGCAACCGTGTCACGTTTTCTTTCTTCAAGCGATGCGTCCAAAGATGATAATATATCTGCACCTTTTACCGGTTTAATTTTGCCCGCTTCAAATTGATAAAGGTTTGCGCTAGAAAATCCATAATCTTTGGCGATCAAACCATAACATAAGCTTTTGAAAGATGGATCTGCGATTTCTTTGTCTTGTAATCCCGCTACAACCGCAGCTGCACAGACTTTTGCTTGTGAATTCGCTATTTGCGCGGATTTTGGCATTTTGATAGTACAGGCATCGCCAATCACATGAATATCTTTTTGCAAGCGTGATTCAAAGGTTTTATTATTGACTGGACACCAGCCTTGTTCATTGACTAAGCCGCCTTGAAATGCAATTTCACCTGCCCGTTGTGGTGGGATGACATTAATCACGTCGCCTGTGAACTCATCTTCAAATTCTCCCGCATAAACGCTCATACCTTCTACGTCAACGCTAACCACTTTGCCGCCTTCTTCCAAGGGTATCCATTCAATCAAGCTATTCTCTGTGCCAAATCCATAAAATTTCTCCCAGCCTTGAATAAATAACGGGCGTGGAAAAAAATTCTGGTTAGCATCTAAAATGATTATTTTTGAGTTCGGTTTATGCTGTTTGAAATAGTAGGCAATCTGACTGGCTCGTTCATAAGGTCCAAGGGGACAAGGAAAATCCTTTTCTGGTACAGCAATGATAACAGTGCCACCATTTTTCATTGCTTTTATTTGTTGGCGTAAAAGTGCTGTTTGTGATCCAGCTTTCCAAGCATGGGGCATTTTTTCAACAGCTTTTTTATCATAGCCTGTTATCGCATTCCATTTAAATTCAATCCCTGGTGAAACAATCAAACGGTCATAATCAATTATTTTTTCAGCAAGTTTCACTTTTTTAGCAATCGGATCAATACCAAGTGCTTTTTCATATAGCATCTTGATACCATATTTGCTCAAACCCTCATAATTGAACTTGATGGACTCAATCGGGCGTTGACCACTTAACACTTCATTACTCATAAAACCAGTGTAATAGTGTTTATTCTCTTCAATGAGAGTGACTTCAATCGTTGGATCGGCCATCCGAATAGTTTTAGCTGCGACAGTACCGCCAGCACCGCCACCAATAATCACTACTTTTTTGGTTGCTGCGATTGAGATCGACGGAAAACTAACCATGCTGGCAGCTATGGCACTGGTTGTTAGTTTTATGAAATTTCTACGGTTTATTTTTGACATGATGGTATCCTATTGAAGCTTTAAAAAACCTGTCCCAAAGACAAATAATAATTCAAAGCCCCTCCGCTTGTATAGCCGGTCCCCAATAGAAGGGTACCAAAAGGTGTATTCCATGCAACGCCCCCCAAAGCACCAAAAAGTAAATCATTTATCCGAATATCTTCATTAATATCCCACGCATTGCCAAGATGTAGTAATCCTAGCCATTTCATACCCAGTGGATTTTTTCCTTGAACTGGATCGAATATACCACCTATTTGTAAAAATAAGGCCTGTTCGCCACTAATATCCCCTTCTGGATAGCCTGCTAAGTATTTAATGCCACCTATTGAAAAATGTTCATATTTAGGGCGCTCCGCATCAACAAATGTAAAAATCTTTGCATTTGTCAGTAAAGTGAACTGGTGATTAATAGGAAATGCTCGACGTATAGAAAATATTACTTTTTGATAATCACTATCTGATCCAATGAATTCTTCATAAAATTCAGCTGTTATATCAAATTGTGTGCCCTTTGTTGGCAGGCTATTATCATCTAATGTATCGTAACCAAAGCGAAATTTGAAGAAATTTTCGTTAGTATTACCTGTAGGCAATACATCGGCATTTCCAATCCGTAAATCAGCGACTACGCGATTATGTGCAAAGCCAGCGCGTAATTCGGTTACATTGTCAAAATTGTAGCCGAAATCAAAGCCTACATTTAAACGTTTCAAGTCATACTCACCAATACCTTGTTTATTTTCAAACACATCCATAAATAAACGCTGAAATTCTGCATAAGGTGCAATAAAATATTCTCTACGATAACCCAAAGGGCGGTAAAATTCGCTAAATAATCTATAACCAGAGTCAATTTCTAGTTCAGTCACCCATTCGGCACCAAAACGAGTCATATTTAATCGTTCATGACGTAATAAAATGCTGAATTCTAATTTGTCATTAAAAGTTGTATTCGCATTCAGGCCAAAACGGAAATAACTCGGTCCCCAACGTTTTTCACGCACATCAAATAGTAAACCTGTTTGCCCCTGTTCATTTTCTATTATTTGATAAGTGATATTTTCAAAATCATTTAAAGACATCAATCGTTTAGTTTCGGCTTCAATATCTTCAATTTTGAGCTTATGTCCGATTAAATCGTTTAATCTTCCCCGTAAAACACCAGTACTTGTACGTTTATTGCCTCTGAATTTGATAAATCTGGGAGTAATCCTATTTGATGTAGCTACCTTCTTAGCTTCTACATTGGCACGATAACGCGCATAAGCGGCTGGTGTCAGGCTCAGCCCTTTAAATAAAGAGGCTTTACTTTTGACCGCTTCATAACCTTTGGCCACCATTTCTCCCCCTTGCTCAAAATCGGTAAAACCATAGTTTTCAAGCTTTGGAGTGATGATAAGGTCAGCATTTTCTAATGCACGGCGTGTATTTTGAATTAAGGCGGTATCCAGTGATTGTAGGGCAACCGTCAAAAATGAGCTATTGGATTCGATTTCTTCTAAAGGGGTAGAAATATTGACAGCGATTACAATGTCGGCACCCATTGCACGTACCACATCAACAGGTAGATTGTTCAGTATGCCACCATCAACTAGTAGATGGCCATCAATTTTGACGGGTGCAAAGGCAAATGGCACTGCCATTGAAGCACGCAGGGCTAAGGCAAGATCACCTTTTTCTAAAAGGTAATTTTCAGCAGTATTGATATCAACAGCAACGGCTTTAAAGGGAATGGGTAATTTAGAAAAGTCATCAGTATGAATGCCTTTGGTGAGGCGTTTGAGGGCTAAAAATAAATTTTGCCCCCCGACAAGCCCAGCAGATGTCGAGAAACTGTAATTTTTATCTAAACCGATTTCCATTTGAAACAGACGGCGTTGATTTTGCTTTTCACGGTAAGACAACTGATTCCTATCAGTTTTTAAATTAAAGATGCTTTCCCAATCAGTTTCATTTAAAACGCGATGTAGTGCTTTGGGAGATAATCCGCTCGCATATAATCCACCGACAATACTGCCCATGCTGGTGCCAGCAATATAATCAATAGGGACACGGAGTTCTTCTAAAGCTTTTAGTACCCCAACATGAGCGATTCCCCGTGCGCCACCGCCTGATAGGGCGATGCCAATTTTAGGACGTGTTTCTTGTGCTTGTATAATTATGGGCTGAAAGCATATTAGATAGGAAAAAATGATAAGGAAAATGCTTTTCAAGCTTTTGCTCTCCTACAGAAAAATGTTTAGAGCTAAACCTCCGAGGTTTTGGAAACCTCGGAGGTTTTTAAAGACAACAACAACGGTTTTTTAATTAACCCAATCCCTTAAAAATGGCATCACGGATGTCTTCAACCTTACCAACACCCTCAATCGGCACATATTTAGGCGAATTGGTTTCACCGCTGTTAGCCCATTTGGAGTAATATTCAATCAATGGCTCAGTTTGATCGTGATAGACTTTGAGACGTTTTCTAACAGTTTCTTCTTGATCATCATCACGTTGGATCAGATCTTCACCAGTTTCATTATCCTTACCTTCCACTTTAGGCGGATTAAACTTAATATGATAAGTACGCCCAGAGGCTAAATGTACGCGCCGTCCAGCCATACGTTTAACGATTTCTTCATCATCGACAGCAATTTCGACAACAGCATCAATATCAACACCAGCATCTTTCATAGCGTCAGCTTGTGGGATGGTGCGTGGAAAGCCATCAAATAAAAAGCCATTAGTACAATCAGGCTCTTTAATACGGTCTTTGACTAAACCAATGATAATGTCATCTGATACCAGTCCGCCTTCATCCATGATTTTTTTAGCCGCTAATCCTAACGGTGTACCAGCTTTGACGGCAGCACGCAACATATCCCCTGTAGAAATTTGTGGGATGTTATATTTATTTGTGATGTAGCTGGCTTGAGTGCCTTTGCCCGCACCTGGGCCGCCTAAGAGGATTAATCGCATTGATTGCTTGTCCTTTTTGTTGAGTAAAAATAAGTAGATAGAAAATATTGTCAGTTTTTTTTGAGTCAGCCAAGCATTTAGCTTTGGACTTCAAAAGACAACAAATATCTTACTCTAAAAAGTGAGGTTAATAAACCATTAACATAAGTTGCTATCGAATTGCAGTGCGTAACATCAGTAATTTAATAAAAATTACCGATAATAATTCACTGGATTATACAAATAATACACATCCAATGGATTGATACGCGGTAATTCAAGATAGGCTCGCCCTTGGGAATCAATTTTTTGGTTGAAACTTTTGGCCCCTTTTTTTCCTTTTTTAGCTTCTTCCTCAGCCGGTTGTTTAATTATTGAACTATCTCGGATGTCTTTAACAATAGTGTTGACCCATTTTAGCCTCATAGCGACATCTGCAAATTCATGCCAATCCCCAGTTGAATTAGTTTCATACATTTTTTTGACAAATTCTTCTAAGCTGATGCCCATTTTTTCGGTGACAGGTTGTAGAATCCTTTTTGCCCAGGTTTTCACAATTGCCAATTGTTCTTGGATTTGTCTCTGATTGCCATCTACACGACTGGAAAGTTGATGATGAAGAATAATCGCATTGGGATAAGCATAAGAATGTTCTGCAAGCGTTGTAATCACTGCCGCCATACTCGCAAGGTTTTAACTACAACATAAACAGGTGCTTTGCTGGCTTGCATCGCTTCTATGATTTTAGCACCTTCCATCACCGAACCTCCATAACAGGTGTCGATGACTAGAAAAATAGGATATTCCGTACTTTTATTGTTGTAATAATAAATGCGCTCATTGATATATTCAGCCGTGCCGGGTACAATCAATTTTTCAAGCGTTATCTTGCGATCGCTTATTACTAATGCACCATTAACAATTGGGTTTTTTAAATATATCTTAGGTTTATTGACTTGAGTTTCCCACTTTTCTAGTTGCGTCCGTTTTGAGATTTTTATAGTCAACTTTTCTTGTTCAAGTTTAAGTCTCCTTTTTTCAAATTCAATTTTGGCGGTTTCAAAATTCAAAGTCGCCATTTTCAACTTCATTTTTAATTCTTCTTCTTTATTTTTTTCGGCAAAAATGGCATTTTGTAAAACCAGTTTTGCCTTTTGAGTTTCCAGTTCAGCCAATAATTTCTTCTTTTCTTGCTCACGGCGTTCATTTTCCAGTTTTAAACGATTGGTGAGCGCATCTAAATTTGCTAAGTATTGCTTTTTATGAGCTTCTTGTAACTCGTTTTCTAGTACTTGTTTTTCTTTTTCTGCCAGCAATCTAGCTACTTTTTGTTGAGACTTCGCCTTTTCGATTTCAAGTTTTAATTTTAATAGCTCTTTTTCTTGCTTAAGTTGTAGCAATTTATTTTGGTATTGTTCGGTTTGAATCTTACGCTGGGTGGAAAGTACTTCATTTTGCAATTTAAGGTGTTCCAATTGCTTTTTTAAACCCATGACTTCACCAGTGATATTGCTCGCTGATTCTGGTTCTGAAGACGTTTGAGAGGCTTGGACTTTAATCAAGCCAAAGACTATAAAAAAGAAAATGAATAAAACGAAAGGAAGATTTTTTTTCATGAATTATAAAAACAAGGAGGTTTTGGATAGGGTAAGGTTTTTATTGGAAACTGGGATGAGCTAACTTAGCCCACCCGCAACTGATTAAATGTATAAACAAATATCAGACTCACCAGCAAACTCAAAAAAGCTTGCCGCGCCAGCATATTCTACTTCATCAAGCAAGTCTTTAGTGTTAAAATCAAATAAATCCACTGTCATTTGACATGCCACCATTCTAACTTCGGCTTCTAGGCATAAGTCGCGCAGTTCATCAACACTAGCAACGCCTTTAGACTTCATCTTCTTTTTCATCATGCTTGACATCATTGCCTGCATACCCGGTAGGGTTTGCATTATCACAGGAACTGGCATAGGCATTGGCATTGCCGGATTACCTAGTGATGTGACTTGCAAATTAAGCTTTTTCTTTAACAGGGCTAAGCCATAGAAAGTGAAAAATATTTCAGTCTCATAACCCAAAGCAGCGGCTGTTGAAGCCAGAATGAAAGGAGGATAGGCCCAATCAAGACTGCCCTTTGTGGCAATAATCGCCAATTTTTTTTCATCAGACATTTATGATGTACCCTTAACTTACTTTTTCTTTATGAAGAAAATATACTTGCCGCCTTCTTCTGAGGCTTCCATTAATTCATTACCAGTTTGATTGGCAAAGGCTTCAAAATCTTTAACTGAGCCTGGATCAGTTGCAATGATACGCAAAACTTCACCGCTTTCCATCCCTTTCAGGGTTTTTTTAGCCCGCAAAATAGGTAAAGGGCAATTTAGACCGCTGGCATCTAATTCTTGATTAAAGTCAGGCATGTTTATATTTATCCTCATTTATGATAAAGAAATGGATACTAAATGGCTTTAGTAATCCGCTATACTTTTATATACTAATCTTGCCTTATAAGCAAGTTTTAGAGGGCACTCTTATCTATATCAATCTAACAACGAGCCTATTGTACCTTTTATCATCATGGATTTTCTACCTATTTTTTTAAACGTCCGCGATCAAGCCTGTTTAGTAGTTGGCGGTGGCACAACAGCCAGTCGTAAAGTTGAGCTATTGTTACGAGCTAATGCCAAAGTCACAGTAGTCGCACCTGAGTTAAATGAAAAATTGAGCCAATGGCTTGATGAAAAACGTATTTTTCACCGTGCTGACAAATTTTCGCCAAGCGATTTACAGGATTGTCGTTTAGTGATTGCGGCAACTAATGATAAGGCGGTTAATGAGCAAGTATCTAAACTCGCACAGGCGCAAGCAACGCCTGTTAATGTGGTTGATCAGCCACAGTTATGTAGTTTTATCATGCCCTCTGTGATTGATCGTTCACCAGTACAAATTGCCGTTTCTACTGGTGGCGCGTCGCCGGTATTAGCACGCCTATTACGCGCTCGTTTAGAAACGATGGTGCCAGCATCCTACGGAAAATTTGCTGAATTTATAGCCAGTTTTAGGGATAAAGTTAAACAGCGTTTTGTCTTTAATGAGCGTCGCCGTTTTTGGGAATCCGTATTACAAGGGCCGATTGCTGAAAAATTTTTGGCGGGACATACGCAAGCCGCTAAACAGGATTTAGAGGATTTTCTTGAGAAATCGGATCAAAAATTGGGTGAAGTCTACCTAGTTGGCGGCGGCCCAGGCGATCCTGATTTATTAACCTTTCGCGCTTTGCGCCTGATGCAGCAAGCTGATGTTGTGCTACATGATCGTTTAGTTTCGCCGGGCGTATTAGATTTAGTCCGGCGCGAGGCTGAACATATTTATGTGGGAAAAGAGCCGACAAATCATCCAGTCCCTCAAGAGGATATAAATGCCTTATTAATCCGTTTAGCAAAACAAGGTAAACGAGTCTTGCGCTTAAAGGGTGGAGATCCGTTTTTATTTGGTAGAGGTGGCGAAGAAATTGAAAGTTTAATGGAAGAAGGCATACCTTTCCAAGTTGTACCGGGGATTACAGCGGCTATTGGCACCAGTGCTTATGCTGGCATTCCGCTGACACACCGCGATTATGCACAGTCTTGTATTTTTGTGACAGGACATTTAAAAGATGACAGTATGGACTTGAACTGGGAAGCCTTAGCTCACCCGCATCAAACGGTTGTGATTTATATGGGATTGCGAGGCTTACCAATTATTTCTGGTGAATTGATAAAACATGGTTTATCGCCAGATACACCAGCGGCACTGGTACAAAAAGCGACAACATCTGATCAGCGTGTATTGGTGGGGACTTTAGAGAGCTTACCCGCTATTGTTGATAAGGCTGATATTAAGTTATCTAGTATTATTATTATTGGCGATGTTGTTAAATTGCATGAAAAATTAGCTTGGTTTACGCCCTAAACGGCGTGCCAGCTTAGCTTGCAATCATGCGGATGAAGTTATGGGAATTCGTTTACCCGTCCAAAAGATATTTTCCTGAAACATAATAAGCGAGGCTGCTTGTGATTGAGGATAAAGTTTTTTTTCAAAAAACGCTATCCTCAAACATTGGAAGTCTTGATTTATTAAATAGGCGCATCAATCTGTGTTAAAATTTCTTCTACCACCCTTTCTCCAGTCAATCCACTAAACCGCGCTTGTGAATTTAACTTTAAACGATGGGCAATCACTGGAACTGCGAGTTCGTCTCGAATCTGCTCAGATGTGACAAATGTCATACCGTCAAATAAGGCTAAGGCTTGTGCGGTTTTCATTAAAGTCAACGAAGCGCGTGGACTTGCACCCATTTCTACTCCAGAGGCTGTACGGGTAGCTCTAACTAAATCAACAATATAGCGTTTTAATTCATCAGGAATATGCACTGCTTGTGCAGCTTTTTTCAGTGTCTGAATATCTGCTTGATTGGCGCAAGCTGTGATAGTTTCTATCACTTGCTGTTGTGCTGTCAAAATAGCCATTTCTTCTTCAGCACTGACATAGCCTAAACTTAATCGCATTGCAAAACGATCCATTTGCGCCTCTGGCAGCGGATAAGTTCCATGA
>JAUXCJ010000232.1 GCA_030618965.1 Thiomargarita sp. | reverse complement strand
TTGATTTTTATTATGAATAAAAAAACCCAGTTTTTTTAATACATATAAAAACTGGGTTTTTTGGAGGGTGACTTGGATAGCGTACTAGCGATGCGCCTTAATATATTTTAGTAAGCCATCAGTAGAAAGGTCATGCTCAACGGTCTCAGCATCTTTAGATTGAAGAGCAGGCAATAAAGTACTAGCTACTTGTTTGCCCAGTTCCACGCCCCATTGATCAAAGGGATTAATCCCCCAACAGATGCCTTGTACAAAAACCTTATGTTCATACAAGGCAATTAAGGTTCCTAATATTTGTGGTGTCAATTTTTGATAAACCAGCGTATTAGTTGGCTGATTACCCGGAAAAACACGGTGGGGCAAAGATTCATTAGATGCTAAGGCTTGCTTTGTCTCCTCCGGCGTTCTACCCATCATTAAGGCATGAGTTTGTGCTAATGCGTTAGATAATACCGCATCTTGATGTCCCGCCAACTGGTATTGACTCTCAATAGCCACCAAAAAATCTGCTGGTACACAGTGAGTGCCTTGATGCAAAAGCTGATAAAAGGCATGTTGACCATTATTCCCGGGTGCGCCCCAAATAATGGGACAAGTTGAATAGTCAAGCCGATCTCCATCACGAGTCACACGCTTACCCAAACTTTCCATAATCAATTGTTGTAAATGAGCGGGAAAGAGTGACAAGCTATAATCATAAGGAAATACTGCTTGGGTGTTGGCACCGAAAAAATTGCTATACCACAGCCCAATTAATCCCATTAATACCGGCAAATTTTTATCAAATGGTGCGGTTTCAAAATGCTGATCTAATTGGTGTGCGCCATCCAAGAACTCTTCAAAGTGATCCATACCTATCATTACTACAATCGGCAAACCAATAGCTGACCATAAAGAATAACGTCCACCAACCCAATCCCAAAATTCAAACATATTCGTCGGATCCATCCCGAATTCAATCACTTTTTCCCTAGCAGTACTCACGGCGACAAAATGTTTAGCAACCGCCTTGTCATCACCTAATTTATCAATTAACCATTGCCGCGCACTCCGGGCATTAAGCAAAGTTTCCTGAGTAGTAAAAGTTTTCGAGGCAATAATAAATAAAGTCGTTTCTGGATCAAGTTCGTCTAATATTTCACCAATATGTGTGCTATCGACATTAGAGACAAAATAGCTGCGTAAGCGTGGATGATGATAAGCTTTCAACGCCCTTGTCACCATAGCCGGCCCTAAATCAGAGCCACCAATACCAATATTCACAACAGATTCAATCTTTTTACCAGTATAACCGCGCCACTCCCCGTCACGAACTGAGTTGCTGAACTGGCGCATTTTTGCTAACACGGCATTGACATCCGGCATCACATCCTTGCCATCAACAAAAATGGGACGATTAGAACGATTACGTAGCGCAACATGCAAAGCGGCGCGTTGTTCGGTATTATTAACCTTATCCCCTCGAAATAGGCGGACAATCCAATCTTGCAAACGCGCTTCTACTGCAAGCTGTTGCAATAAAGCCAATGTATCAGCTGTCAAACGATTTTTAGAATAATCCAACAATAAGCCACAGGCTTTGACGGAAAAACGCTCAAAACGTTGGCTATCAAGTGCGAAAAGCTCACGTAAATGAATAGGGGCAAGATAAGTATGATGGGTTTTCAGGGCAGCCCAGACTGCGGAATGACTAATGAGGGTGCTCATAATGATAATAATGCCTGTTTAATTTTATTAATTGTCGTAAGGTTGTATATTTTGCATTTCAATATATTCGGTTTTGACTTTTTCATTCTTAAATCAAAGCCAAAATAAGCCAAAACCTAAAGCAGGGTTTTTAATTTTAATATATTTTAGAGTCTAAAGTTTTAGCTTTGGACTCCAAAATATTTGCTATACGGGGTTCCTGCACATAGCTGAATTTATAATTTTCAGTTTGTTTGAGGAATCCACTTTTCTTTCAACTTTTGGTGAAAACTCTTCTCTAAACCTTCAGGCTCACGCAATTTTAGTAGAGCTAGATTGATTTTTTCTAAATATTGACTATTATTTGGCAGAATAATCCCATAGTTTTGGTGATTAAAGATAGCTGGTAGGACTAATACACCCGGATTGTGCTGGCGATTTATTTGTCTAGCCAGATACAATAATCTCGGTCCATCATGTACTAGCGCATCAACGTCTTCTTTCAATAACATGTCAATGCCTTGACTTAAATTATCCACAGGTATCACTCGTGCTCCAATATTTTCCAAATATTCTCTTGGGGCATCAGTTGCGACCGCCGCTACTCGTTTACCAAGTAAATCTTTTTCACTGTTAATGGCTCCGCCAATCGCTTGAATAGTCAAAGAAGCCGCCACAATACCAGTCAAAATTCCCAAGGCAATTAAACCAATCAAATGCCAAGAAAGATCAATTAGGCGAGCAAGTCCACGATTTTTCGGTGCTTCCCAAGTAAGTAGCATAGTGATAGACCACCAAAAAGTATCATATAATCCATGCCAGTAAGTTTGGGGAAAAATTTGTGATGCTTTCGGCGACCATTTATCAGCCCACCAGCGAAGATGAATCACACAAAACATTGCAACAGAAAGATTGTCAGATTCATAGTGGTTATAAATTTACTGATTTCTGTTATCAATATTGTGAGGGGATAGCTAACGTTAGCTTCATCCTTGACCATAATTTGTAATCCCAATTCAAACATCGAAGTGGAAAAATCTACCACTTTTTCCCTATCACTACGGATAGTTATCGCAGCAATACCAGCATCAGCCCGGTTTTCTTGTACGCTGCTTAACAAATCAGGTACATTTTTTTGGTAAACCCATTGCGTTTTAACGCCGATTTCTTTAGCTATGCCTTCCCAGAGATCAATACTAAAACCGACAGGCTTGCGTTCTTCAGGTGGTAACTTGGCATCATACATAACCCAAGGTTCACTGGGTTTAATTGCAACCCTGAACGTTGTTTGCTCATCCGCTTGGACAAAGGGTGCTAATGAGGAAATTAAGAGAGAAATTGGTAAAATGTACTTTATTAACAATTGCATATAAATTTTAATCATTCAATACTATTCTATTTCAATTACAAAGTCACTGCCATAATAGCAACACAAGCTGTCATAGATAGTAACGTCAGGCAGAATAATCAATGCTAAATGAATATAAAATGACGATTTTCTTCTAATTACAAATGCCATTAAAGCCAAATTTTCTGGTATAAGAATCTTTCTTATGGGAATTTAGCACCTATCAGTTTCTAAAAATCTAGTACAACGGATTAACGGAAAAAACGGATTTAAAAGTATAAATTTATTAGATTTAATCCGTTTTTTCCGCCAAACGAAGTAAGCGGAGCTAATCTGTTGTACTAGATTTTTAGAAACTGATAGGTGCTAAACTATGGGAAGGATGTACTCTAATATAATAAATGTAGTAACATACCTATAATATTATATAAGCAAAATTTACCATGAATATTACTACAATTTCTAGCAGAGAGTTTAATCAAGATGTGAGCCGTGCCAAGCGGGCTGCCGGTCCTGTCTTTATTACTGACCGAGGTCGTCCTGCATACGTCTTATTAACTATCGAAACATATCAAGGTATTACTGACAATAAGGAAAGTATTATTGAGTTACTCGCCATGCCCGAGGTTGCAGAACTTGATTTTGACCCACCCCATTTAACTCAAGCACTTTATCGACCAGCAGAGCTATCATAATGTATTTACTTGATACAAATGTCATTTCTGAAAGGAATAAAGCCAAAAATCATTAAGTATTTAGTCCACTGCATAGACGTAGCTTGTTATACCGAACTAGGTGGGAGGAACAAACATGAGTGTAGTGATACCAGATGAGATTTTATACCGCATAGGACTTACGCACTCAATCTGATAATTTCTTGATTTACTTAAATAATGAGTACAACGGATTTACGGCAACGAAGTAACGAAGTAATATACGGATTAAATCTACTAAATTCATAGTATTAATGTGAATTACATT
>JAUXCJ010000281.1 GCA_030618965.1 Thiomargarita sp. | reverse complement strand
TGTATAGCTCCTGTTAATTAAGGAAAGCCAACAGACAAGAGGCGATTTTCCAAACGACGCTTGGTTGGGAACGCCACTATATCCATGTTTACGACTCCAGCTTTTTCCCACGATAACAAATCTGACACTCCAATGTGTTCGGATGTAGAATAATCCTATCAATCAATCTGTTAAGCGCATTCCTTAATAAATCCTTTATCATTTTTTCCATCCATCAACCGATTCACCCGCTCTTCATTTTCTTCGTAGCAACTCATACCACACCTCCCATCACCGTATCGCCTCTCAAAAAACTGTCAATTCTATCTAACAGATCTTGGAACTTATTAACGTAATAATGCGGCTGAGTTTCGCGTGGATTATTAGGAGACACAAGGTTTTTGCCATAAAACAACCCCTCTTCAGTCAAACTCTTGAACCTCTTCACACCCTTACTCGTAGATGGCCTTTGTCTTTCCTCTAAAACGCCAAGTTCAATCAGGATTTTGTTAGCTTTAGCAGCCCCAAAACCAGCATTATGTTCCTTCAATAATGTAGCCAAAGCTTTTGTTGTTTGACCTTCACTATAAGCAGGCAATAAATTCTTGGAAAGGCCATGTTCCTCGGTGAGATTATGTAGTAGCTTTAATCGGCTATCTGTACTCATTCTCAGCGCGTCGGCGGTGGCATTGATCAAAAATAATCCATTTACTAAATTTTGATCAGGTGTGGCGGTTAAGGTTTGTGGGGTGGCTTGTTCAGGTTGCAGCTCAACACGCCCTGTTGTCATTAATTCAAAAACCCAGTTTGTGACTAGCACGGCGAATTTTGGACTGCTCCATTGAGCAAGATTAATCGCAGCGTGTGGCTCAATCCAAGTACCTCGTTCATCATTTGGGCCATCATTAACCATTTGTATTATGTGGTCTATGGGAATTCCCATAGACCCCTCAAGTTCCACCAAAAAATCTTGTGTGGCTTTTAACCTACGATAGTCAGCAAATAATTTGCAGGTGGCTTTGCACATCGCGGTGGCATCTAAATACCCATCACTTTGACGCTGCTTTATTTCAGTGCCATTGAAATCATGGCTGATAGTTGTTATATTTGACATGTCGATTTTCATACCAATGTTAATTGATGTTAGGCACGGTGCCAGCCGTGCCGTTTAAAACCCTAGAGAGTGATTACCTTAGTTTTTGCTGAACGTTTAGGTAATTGCTCTCCCCTCATTGTTTCATTTCCTTATTAAAATCTTTATTGGCTTGCATATTAGCTGCCCTTTCCACAAAATCCTTAAGTTCAGGACAAGTTTTCATTGCCTTTCTGATAACCTGATCGTATTCGCCCCAATGATTGAGCTTGATACCGCTAATCATTCCCACATATGTTGTTTCGCAATAATCTGCAATCACTTTGTTCAAATCGCGTTCTGTGTCATCCATAATCTCTTGAATCTTATTTTCAATCCACTCATCTTGAAAATCAGACCATGTGAGTGAATGATCGTAATCATCAGCAAAATGCTGGAACAAAAACGTATCACTTTCAATAGGCATTATATGCAACATAGCATTTCTCCGAATTTTTAAAAAAGAACAGTGGCGGCACTACTTATACCGTCGGTACCTATTATATAGAGCTTATGTTTAAAGTCAATACCTAATATTAAATTAAACATATAAAAAAATAGGCATGAATTTATTTATTTTTATTTAAAATTCAATGCCTATATTTAATATATGTTAAATATTTTTTTTATATCGCAACAAATCTTCATAATGAATTAACCGTCCTTTATTATTCTCGGTTTTTTTTGATGCAATACTACCTCGCTTGGCCAAAGAATGAATATGTTGTACTGTATACCCTACTCTTTTTGCAGCCTCACTAACAGAGATATAGATAGAATCGCCTACTATTTTATATCCACCCTTACCATGCGCTTGTTTTGCTACTCGCATATCAAAATGGTGTTTTAAACTATCGAGGTTAACCCAGGAATGGCCTCCCTTGCCCCGCTTTTTTGATAACTCACCGTCAATAATCCCGTCACCTAATAATTTATAAAGCCTAGCTCGTGAAATACAAAACCGCTGTGAAGCCTCTCTTATTGTTAGCTTTTCCATTGTCATCTCCTAAATGTCAAGTGTTTTTTTGTATTATAGCATAATGCTAGAACGCTTACGAAATAAGGGCTTATCTTAATGTTTGGTTTGTATGTGTCAATGTTTTTTAGTATTATATTCAGTCGTAAGAAAATTAGTACGCCAAAAGCGTAAAAATTGGGAATGTATTGAAAATACTAATAATTCTTTGAACAGCAGAAATAAATAATCAACAATTACGAGATACAACTATGGATTTAATAGACGAAATCAAAGCTTTATCTAGTAAAATTTCTAAACAAATCGAAGCTATCAAGACTGAAGAAGCAACAAAAAATGCACTTATCATGCCATTTATCAGTATGCTTGGATATGATATTTTTGATCCAACTGAAGTTGTACCTGAATTCACAGCGGATCACGGCACTAAAAAAGGTGAAAAAGTGGATTATGCCATTATCAAAGATGGAAAACCTATTATACTATTTGAATGTAAATGGCTTGGGGTTAATTTAGACCAAGAACATAAATCTCAACTTTATCGTTATTTTAGTGTTACAGAAGTTAGGTTTGCCATATTAACAAATGGCATTATTTACCGTTTTTATAGCGATATTGATGAACCCAATAAAATGGATGCCAAGCCTTTTATGGAATTAAATATGTTAGATATTAATGAAGCTGTGGTGGATGGATTAAAAAAATTTACAAGATCATTTTTTAATTTAGAGAAAACCCTCACCGCAGCAACAGAATTAAAATATACTAATGGCATTAAACGCATCCTATCAGAACAAATGAATCAACCTTCTGAAGAGTTCGTAAGATTTTTTGCTAGCCAAGTTTATCCAAACAAATTAACTAAATCAGTCAAACAACTATTTGAAGAATTAGTTAAAAAAGCCTTACAGCAATTCTTAAATGATCGAATTAATGAACGGTTAAAAACCGCTTTGGCTGCTGAAAAAATAACATCAAGTATAGATTCTGTTGTTTTTTCTCAAGAAAATGACTTAATACAACCAAAACCCAAAAAAAGTAGAGAAGATAGGATCGAAACAACAGATGATGAAATAGAAGGCCATAAAATAATTATGGAAGTATTGAAAGATATTGTTGAACCTAAAAGAGTTGTAATGCGCGACGCAATAAGTTATTGCGCAATTTTATTTGATAATAATAATCGAAAACCAATTTGCAGGTTACATTTCAACAATCCCAAACGGCTAAAATTGGAATTTTTTGATAAAACTGAAACTGAGAAAAAGGTTTCTATTAGTGAAGTTAATGATATTTATCAATATGCTGATAGATTAAAAGAAACGATTAATGATTATTTAAAATCATGATATTGCTGGTTATACCGACGCTTTGATGTGGTACGCCAAAGCTAAGCGCAAAACTTGGGATGGAATAAAATGATATAGCAATGATAAAATGCGTTGAGGCAAGATAAATGAAATTAATAGCTACGATAATGTTATTTATGTCGCTTGCTATTGCAGCAAGTGACAAACATGGAAAATTGAGGAAATAAAGCAATTGAGTTATGATGAAATATCAATACAGCCTA
>JAUXCJ010000284.1 GCA_030618965.1 Thiomargarita sp. | reverse complement strand
GAAAACCTGTCAGGTCTGCTCCCTAACTATTTTTATCCACCAACAAAACCATATCCTCCGGTGGCAAACAGCTTTTATCATCGCAAGCCTGAAATCGAATTTTGACTGATACCGAACTATGGACTGGCAAAATAAGTTTACCACTCAAGCGCACAGTTCCTTGATAAAGTGCCAAAGTAGCTCGCTGAAAGCTGAGCCGAATATATTCAGGTTTAGGATAAAATATCCGTCCCAATTTGTCACTACTCATCACAGTAGCAATTAGATTCTTTTGTAAGGGTTTATGGGCATTAATATGCCAACCATCACGAATCTTAAGCTCTACCACAAGCCAATGATTTTGTATTTTTGCTGTAGCCTTCACCGCGCCACGCGCCCCATAATTTCGCATACCAATTTCACCATGAAGCAATTCATAAGCCCCAAGTAACATATAAGCATAACGGCTGGGATTTTTTGTAATTGCTTCAGAAAAGGCTTTAAGCGTGGCATTGGCTTTATCACGATAACGCTCAATACCAGTGCGGGCTGCTAACATGGCTAAGACTCGAACCGCTATGGCGTTTCCCGATGGAATCGCCCTATCTGCGGGACTTTTTGGACGTGCAATCAGCAGCGAATCGTCTGCCCTACTCATAAAAAATCCGCCCTGGGCTTTATCCCAAAACTGTGCCAACATACCATCAGCTATTTCTTTCGCACTTTCTAGCCAATAGCTTTTTCCGCTAGTATCATAAAGATTTATCAATGCCTCAGCAAAGTAAGCATAATCTTCCTGATGAGCAGAAATTGATGCACTACCATCCAAATAGACGCGCCACAATTCGCCATGCCCCTTTTTGAGTTTTGACAAAATCAAATTTGCCGCCCTTTGCGCCGCCACCAAATAACGCCGTTCTCCTAAAATGTCGGCAGCCTGAGCCAGAGTAGTAATCATCATACCATTCCAAGCGGTGAGAATTTTATCATCACGCAAAGGCGGTTCGCGCTTATCTCTGGCACGGCGCAATTGTTTTCGAATGAATTCAACTTTTTTCTTCAATTCTGAAATTGGTATAGCGTGTTTTTTAGCATACTTTTCCAAAGACTCCGACAAAGAGAGAATATTTTTACCCTCAAAATTGCCACGCTCAGTCACATCATAAAGATTTAATGCTAATTTAGCATGTTCTTTATCAAGCACAGCGCGTATTTGTGCCGGAGTCCAAAGAAAAAATCGCCCTTCCTCACCTTCGCTATCAGCATCAGTTGCAGAATAGAAACCGCCTTGAGGAGAAGTCATTTCTCGCAGCACATAATCCAGAGTTTGTCTGGCAACAGTGGCATAAATAGACTTACCCGTTAATTGATAAGCGATCAGATAGACGCGAACTATATTAGCTTGATTATAAAGCATTTTCTCAAAATGGGGTGTAAGCCAATGATCATCAGTAGCATAACGATGAAAGCCTCCACCTATTTGATCATAAATACCGCCTGCTGCCATTTCTTTAAGGCTTTTTTCAACCGCAGCAAGGGCTTGCTTATTACCACGCTTAGCGGATTCTAATAATAATAAGAGCAAATTTTCATTAGGAAATTTAGGAGCATTACCAAATCCACCTAATAAATCATCATGCCTTGATAAAATATTGCTTATCGCTTTTTGAATGGCATTATCGCCAACTTCACGCGCCTTGCCGCTGGCAGCGGTTACTTCACTCACAGCGGAAGCAATATAATTAGCTTGCGCTATGAGTTTAGGACGCTGTTGTTTCCACAACTGAGCAACTTGTTTAAGTAAATTTGCAAAAGTATCTGGCCTAAAATAAGTACCACCCCAAAAAGGTTTCCCGTCAGGAGTTAAAAAACTAGACATAGGCCAACCACCATGCCCAGCTATCATCATCACAGCTGTCATATAAACTTCATCAACTTCAGGACGCCGCTCTCGATCCACTTTAATACAGACAAAATTTTCATTCAGCAACCGAGCGATGGCAAGATTCTCAAAACTCTCCCGCTCCATGACATGACACCAATGACAAGTAGAATAACCAATAGAGAGGAAAATCGGTTTATTTTCCCGCCGAGCCTTCTCAAAAGCTTCATTTCCCCAAGGATACCAATTAACTGGATTATGGGCATGTTGTAGCAGATAAGGAGAATTTTCGAGGATAAGCCGATTAGTAAATTTCGGCTGTCCGTTACTAAGCAAATGCTCAGTTCTGGGTTTATAATTTGGTCCTTTGGCAGCCAGCGCGGCTTGTAGTGAATTGTCATCACTACTTTGCGCTACCGGTGGCATGGCAATTAAAATTGCTAACGCAGCCAATAAAATCAGTTGAGTTGGTTTCATTTATTTACCTTTTCCCATTAATCCTGATGCTTGTCATTTGGTGTGTTCCAGCGACGTGTATTAATAGCGTATTCATTGATTTTTCCATGAAATGGCAACATCAATAAGCCAGTGATCCAAACAACTTGGTTAGCTTGTTTAAATTGATGAATACCAATAGTCATCTTTTGATGCCCGCCACGCGGTTGTTCACGATAAGTTCCGAAGAGACGATCCCAGCATGAAAGATTAAAGCCAAAATTACTATTGGTCTCATCATCTTCAACTGAGTGGTGTACGCGGTGCATATCTGGGGTCACGATCAACCAGCGTAACCAACGGTCTAAGGCTTTCGGAAGCCCTACATTGCCGTGATTGAACATGGCCAACGCATTCAATATCACTTCAAAAATGATAACAGCCACAACTGGTGGCCCTAAAACAATAATGGTGGCAAATTTAATCAGCATGGAAAGGATGATTTCGATCGGGTGAAAACGTGCCCCTGTTGTCACATCATAATCAAGATCAGCATGGTGGACGCGATGTAAACGCCAGAATACCGGAACAGCATGTACCATGATATGTTGTAAATAGATAATAAAATCCATTGCAATGACTGCAATGATAACGGACATCCCTACGGGTAACTGATAATAATTAAGCAGCCCCCAGCCATTTTGATTGACAAAAACAGCCAAACCAACCGCTGCCGCCGGAAAAAGCCAGCGCAAAATAAGACTATTTAAAAAAACCAGTCCTAAATTATTAACCCAACGTAAGAGTTTTGAAGTGGTTAAGCTGCGTTTTGGTGCCAGCACTTCCCAAACGGCCATCACAGTTAAAATACCAAAAAAGAAACTCAAGCGAATAGGTAATTCATGAGTGGTAATAAAATCAGACATGGTATAGTGTTTCCCTCTTTTAGAGCGTCATAAATACTACAGTTTTAGGATATCGAACTTATTTTCAAATCCTAGATTTTTCCATTTTCCATAAGCGTTACCATCGGAATAGAATGTCAATTCAACTTTCACATTAGATATGCCAACTGGAAAAGGTAAAACGATTGGGTATGTACCATAAGCTTTGGCATTGGTTTCATCAAACCTCGACAATGTTAGCCGAGTTTCGCCCCTATATTTAAATTTGATGATAATGTCCGTTTTTCCTCTATAAGCATCCAGTATCTTGAGATGTTCTTCTCCTATATCAAGAGAAATAAGAACAATTTCATATTGGTCAAAATTTTTAATCAATTGATCCAATTCATTTTTTAGATCTACTGATCGATCTAATCCCTTCTCACCCTGCTGATTTATTGG